>JBCCPW010000012.1:0-18349 GCA_039024735.1 Bacteroidota bacterium | reverse complement strand
GCGTCGAAGCTGGGGAACGGGAAGTTGAGGATGTGCGAGGACCCGTCGGGGACGGCGGCGAGCCGGGACGTGGCCGAGGCGGACGTGCAGGAGTACCTGTCGGCGGGGGCGCACTTCGGCAACTGCGACGGGTCCTTCCCCGCCGCCGCCCCTGCACCCGCGCCCGCCCCCACGCCAGCGCCCACGGATCCGTTCAACCCGGGTCCGACGATTGTGGTCTGCACAGGTGGGTCTGAACAGACCATCCCCACCTCGGATGTCTGGTCCTACCTACTCGGTGGGGCCACCGTCGGCGGCTGCGCCGACGTGCCGCCCGGGCCGTTCTCGCTCAACGACGTCGTCGTGTGCTATGGGGGCTCGTCCGTCGCCATCTCGGCGTTCCAGTACCCCTTCTACATCGGGGCCGGAGCCACCTACGGCTCTTGTCCGTAGCCATCGGGCTGGTCAGAACCGAAGGGGGCAGGGGTCGTAGCAGGCGCCTGCCCCCTTCGCGCATGACCGCTCCCGATCCTCCGCCCCGCCCCATCGCCGACACGCCCGAGTCGGGTCCGGCTCCGCTGTTCCAGCCCATCCCGCCCGGACACAAAAGCGGGTACGTCGCCCTCGTCGGCGCGCCCAACGTGGGCAAGAGCACGCTGCTCAATCGGCTCCTGGGCACCAAGCTGTCCATCGTCTCGGCGCGGCCCAGTACGACGCGCAACCGCGTCCTCGGCATTCTCTCGGAGACGACGGCCGAGCCACCGTATCAGCTCGTCTTTCTGGACACCCCCGGCGTGGTCCGGCCCAAGTACCGTCTCCACGACCACATGATGCGCGACGTGGACCGCGCCCTCGGCGACGCCGACGTGACGGTCTTTCTCGCCGATGCCACCGAGGCGCGCATCACGCACGACGCCGCGAGCGCCCTCGCCAAGTTGGAACGGTTCTCGGGCACCTCGCTCCTCGCGCTCAACAAGGTGGACGCCCTCCCCTCTCCGGATGAGGCGCTCCCTCTCGTGGCGCTCTACCAGGACCGCCACGACTTCGAGGAGGTCGTGCCGATCTCCGCCCTCCACGGCAACGGCACCGAGGCGCTGCTGGAGTTGATCCTCGCACGCATCCCCGAGGGGCCGCCGTACTACCCGCCGGAGCAGATCTCGGAGCATCCTGAGCGGTTCTTCGTCGCCGAGATCGTCCGCGAGGCCATCTTCGACCACTTCCGCGAGGAGGTGCCCTACTCCACCTCGGTGGTGGTGGTCACGTTCGAAGAGCGCGCGAGGCAGAAGGACTTCGTCGCGGCGGACATCGTGGCAGAGCGCGACAGCCAGAAGGCCATCCTGATCGGCAAGGGCGGGCAGGCGCTGAAGCGGCTCGGGAAGCGGGCGCGCCTCGGCATCGAGGACTTCCTGGGACGGCCGGTGTACCTCCAGCTTCACGTCAAGACCCGCGCGGACTGGCGCAACAAGGAAGGCCATCTGCGCGAGTACGGCTACGGGTGAGGGTTCCGGGTTCCGGGTTCCGGGTTCCGGGTTCCGGGTTCCGGGTTCCGGGTTCCGGGAAGCAAACCGCCTCGGTCGCCTCGCGCCATCGTTCCCGCCTCGGTGTCGCCTGCCTCAGCACCGAGGCGGAGGGAGTCGCTCCGCGGTCCGTGGTCAAAGCAACGGGACCAATGCGAGAGCCACACGTCGCTCAGGAACATTTTTTGGGCCGCCGTTCCCATCCCCCATCCCCCATCCCCCATCCCCCATCCCCCATCCCGTGATCGCCCATCGGCCCCGCTGTGGTATCTCGGGACGACTCCTCCCCCCTTCCCATGGCACACGAGATCGACTACACCCTCCACGGCGACGACATGCAGATCGTCGAGATTGAACTGGACCCCGGCGAGGCCGTCCGCGCCGAGGCGGGCGCGATGCTCTACATGGATGGCCCCATCAAGATGGACACCGGCACGGGCGGCGGCTTCATGAAGGGCCTCAAGCGCCGCATCGCGGGCGAGAGCTTCTTCATCACGTCGTTCGCCAACCAGGGCTCCAGCCTCGCGAAGGTCGCCTTCTCCGCCCCCTACCCGGGCAAGGTCATCCCGATCGATCTGAGCGCGCGCGGCGGTCGCTTCCTGTGCCAGAAGGACACGTTCCTGTGCGCCGCCCAGGGCATCGAGATCGAGGTCGCGTTCACGAAGAAGATCGGCGCGGGGCTCTTCGGCGGCGAGGGCTTCATCCTCCAGAAGCTCACCGGCGACGGCCTCGCGTTCGCCCACGCGGGCGGGACGGTCATCGAGCGCACCCTGGCGCCGGGCGAGCGGCTGCGCGTGGACACCGGCTGCCTCGTCGCCTTCGACACGAGCGTGGACTACGACATCGAGTTCCAGGGCGGGTTCAAGAACGCGCTCTTCGGCGGCGAGGGCCTGTTCCTCGCGAAGCTCGAAGGCCCCGGCACGGTGTTCCTCCAGAGCCTCCCGTTCTCGCGCCTCGCGGATCGCATCGTGGCGGCCAGCCGGACGTTCTCCAACCGAGGCGAGGGCGGTGGCCTGAGCGACATGGTGGGCGGCGGGCTCCTCGGGGGCCTGCTCGGCAACGAGTAGACGACGGCCCGCCTCGGTGTCTCTGCGGACGCACCGAGGCGGAACGAGCGAGCGGTCATCGGGCGTCCGGCGGTACGTTCGCGCCGTGACGCTCGAGCCTCCCCGCATCTACCGCCTCCTCCGCGCCGTCGTGCGGACCGCGCTGCGGCTGTTCTTCCGCGAGATCGCCGTGGAGGGGCGCGAGCACATCCCGACCACCGGCGGCGGCCTGCTCGTCGCGTGGCATCCGAACGGCGTCATCGACCCGGGGCTGATGCTCGCGGCGTTTCCGCGTCAGGTCGTTTTCGGCGCGCGAGACGGCCTCCTCCGATGGCCCCTCGTGGGGTGGGTGATGCGGACCCTGGGGACGGTGCCCATCTACCGGGCACAGGATCACGCGGGCGAGGGTGAGGCCGCCCGCCGCAAGGCCAACGCCCGCAGCCTCGATGCACTCGCCGAGGCGGTCGCAGGTGGGTCGTTCTCGGCCCTCTTTCCCGAGGGGCAGAGCCACAACGAGCCGCACGTGACGGACATCCGAAGCGGCGCCGCGCGGCTCTACCTCCGCGCCAAGGAACTCGGCGCCGAGGCGCCCGCGCTCGTCCCGGTCGGGCTCCACTACGACGCCAAGAGCGTCTTCCGCTCCGACGTTCTCGTGGTGTTCCACCCGCCCCTGGAGGTCCCGCCGGACGCTGACGTGCCGACGCTCAACCGAGAGATCGGGCATGCGCTGGCCCGGGTCGTCCACGCGACCGACGACTGGGACCTGCACCGGACCATGCTTCAGGCCAGCACCCTCGTCCGCGCCGAGGCGGCCGCGCGGGACGGCCGTCGGGCAGACCGAGCCCCGCTCGCCGAGCGCACCGCCGACTTCGAGCAGATGTGGCAGGGCTACCACGCCCGCCTCGGGACCCATCCGGAGGAGATCGAGGACCTCCGCCGCGAGGTCACCGCGTACCGCCGCGCGCTCGCCCGCCTCGGTCTCCACGACCACGACCTGGACGCCCCCGCCCGCCCTAGTCTCCTCCGCTTGCTCTGGACCGGCACGCAGGGCGTTCTCGCGTACCTCCTCCTCCGGCCGCTCTTCCTGATCGGGATGGTCGTCAACGCGCCCCCGTACTGGGCGCTCAAGCCCCTCGCGCGTCGGCTGGCGCGAGACGAGAAGGACCAGGCCACCATCAAGATGCTGGGCGGGTTCGTGCTCTTCCCGCTCGCGTGGATCGCGGCCTCGCTACTGGCCGTGCTCGGTCTTGCGCCGCTGCGCACCCTCGCGCCGTGGGTGCCGGACGCTCCCGTCGCCATCGGCCTGGGAGCCTTCGCGCTGAGTGTGGCCGGGGCCGTGGTGGCGCTGCGGTCGTCCGAGTTGGCCGTGGAGACCTCGCAGGCTGTGCGCGCGCGATGGACCCGCTGGCGACGCCCGGAGGTGGTCCGAGACCTTCGAGAGCGACGTAGCCGCCTCTTCGACCGGCTCGTCGCCCTCGCAGACGCCGAATCCGGGACTCTTGAACCGCGCTTTCCAGAGCGTTCACGCTAGGTTGAAAACCCTTCGGGCGTTAGCTCGTGAGACTGACACTTGCGCACTCGCGCCTCTTCTGATTCATTCACACCTCAGTCTTTTTCCATGTTGACCCTCTCTGCTTCCAGTCTCATCGGTACCGACGTTCGCAACCGCACGGGCGAGCCCCTCGGTGAGATCAAGGACCTCATGATCGACGTGCCGACCGGCCGCGTCAGCTACGCCGTCCTCGACTTCGGCGGCTTCCTCGGCATCGGCAACTCGTACTTCGCCGTCCCGCTCGAAGCCTTCCGCCCCGACACGCAGGAGGAGCGGCTTGTCCTTGACGTGGACAAGGCCTTGCTCGAGAATGCGCCCGGCTTCGACAAGGACAACTGGCCGCAGACCAGCAACGACGACTTCGTCCGCACGGTCTACGAGCACTACGGCCACGGCGACACGTACCGCCGCATGCGCCTCACCCGCGAGGCCGTCCTGAACTAGTCGGCACCCGCCCGTCCCCCGCACCCGCGGGACACGCGCCGCTTGGATAAATCCGGGCGGCGCGTCTTCTTTGGCCCGCCCGCCTCGGGACCGAGGCGGACCGACTGGAGATTGTTCGTCGGTTCGAGGACCCCGTCACGGAAGGGTCCGGCCGGTGCGCCGACTACTGACCGTCTCGCCCGCCGCCAGAGTCTTGTCCCCCCTCCTCTCCGCCCGTCTCCCCTCCTTCCTCTTCCCCGCCGGAGTCTCCCCCCTCGGTGGGCGTGTCGTCTGGAGCGCCGATGCCGAGAACGAACCACGGTGGAGGGTTTGCGGTCCCCACCTTGAGGACAAACCAGTAGTCGTCCACATTCTCATCGCCGTACGTGATCACCTGCGGTCGATCGGCGCCCTCTCGGTAGGCACGCACGGGAACGATGATCTGGCGGTCGTCGAGGTAGAGGTCCACAGATTGGAGAGACCGAGGCGTCGGGATGCTCCCGCGCGCGCGGAACAGCCCGCGCGATCCGTCACGGGTCATCGCGATGAGTGTCCGGCGGTCTCCGTTGAACCCGATCCGTGCCTGCCGGGTCGCGACAGCCGAGCGGGACACCGGGCGTAGGCGGATCCTGGCGGGGGCGTTCTCCCCCCGGAGGTTGTCCTGCGAGTAGGTGATCTCGAGTTCGAGTCCGCTGACCTTGAGATTCCAGTCCTTCTCCGCCTCGGTGGCGCGTTGCGCGTGAGCGAGGGGAGCGAGCGTGAGCAGCAGGAGGCAGAGAGAGAGTCGCATGGGGATACGGGAAGCGGGTGCCTCTACATTCGTCGTCGGCTTCGACAGGAGACCATGAGGAGGCGCTCCCGCATTCTACCCGACTCTCCGCCTCGGTGCTCACCGTTCACACCGAGGCGGGACGACCCGCGTGATCCCTCTCGCGAGGATCCTGCGTGATCCCGACATGACGACCGACCCCGACCGCTGGCGCCGCATCGATGCCCTCTTCGAGGCTGTGGCGGACCTCGCGCCCGAGGCCCGCGCCGCCCGGCTGGATCAGGAACCCGACGCGGAGGTCCGCCGCGAAGTGGAAGCACTGCTCGCGGCCGAGGCGGACGCCACCGGTTTCTTTCGCTCCCTCGCGGACGAGATCGCGCCCCACGACGGGCTCCGCGCGGGGGACCGGGTCGGGCCGTACGTGCTCGCGGAGCGCGTCGGTGAGGGCGGGATGGGAACCGTCTGGCGCGCAGAACGCGACGACGGCACCTTCGCGCAGACCGTCGCGCTGAAGACCCTGCGGGCGGGAGACGCGCGGCGGTTCGCGGCCGAGCGTCAGATCCTCGCCCGCCTGGAGCATCCCGCCATCGCACGCATCCTAGACGGGGGCCTCACCCCGGACGGTCGGCCGTACTTCGCGATGGAGTTCGTGGACGGTGAGCCGATCACAGCCTACGCCGACCGCCACGGCCTCTCCGTGGACGAGCGGCTGGCGCTCTTCGCGCAGGTCTGTGAGGCGGTCCAGTTCGCTCATGCCCGCCTCGTGGTCCACAGGGACTTGAAGCCGAGCAATGTCTTCGTCGCCTCCCCGAGGGAAGGAGGCGAGAGCCAGCTGTCCGTCGCAGGCAAGTCGGCGGGCCGTTCTGCCACTGGCCCCTCCCCACTGGCCCCTCTCCCCAGCGTAAAACTCCTCGATTTCGGCATCGCGAAGGCGCTGGACGGGGACGGCACGCTGACCCAGACCGCAGCGCCCCTCACCCCTGCCTACGCCGCACCGGAGCAGGTGCGCGGCGAGGAGGTCACGACGGCGACGGACGTGTACGCCCTCGGCGTGCTCCTCTACGAACTGCTCACCGGCACGCGACCGTACCACTTGGACACCCGCGCCCGGGCCGCGATGGAGCGCGCGATTCTGGAGACCGAGCCGACGCGTCCCAGCGAGGCCGTCACGCAGGAGACCGCCGACGCGCCCCGCCTGTCCCGCGCGAAGCGGCTCCGGGGCGACCTCGACCACATCTGCCTCGCGGCTCTCCGCAAGGAGCCCGAGGCCCGCTACCCCAGCGCCGAGGCGCTCGCGAGCGACGTGCGCCGTCACCTCTCCGGCGAGCCCGTGGAGGCGCGCGGCCCGAGCGCGACGTATCGGCTTCGTCGGTTCGCACGGCGGCACCGAGGCGGGGTCCTCGCCACCGCGATGGTCGCGCTCCTGCTCGTCGCCTGGGCGGCCACAGCCACCGTCCAGACACAGCGCGTGGCCGATGAGCGGGACCGCGCCGAGGCGCTCAACCGCGTCCTCGTGGACCTCTTCGAAGGCGTGGACCCCACCACCGGAGGCGACCGCGATCTGACCGTCTCGCAGTTTCTCACCTCCGCCACCGACCGCCTCCGGTTCGATCTCGCTGACCGGCCCGCGCTTCGCGCCGAACTGCTGAGCGTCATCGCCTCGTCCCACCTCGGCCTGGGCGACGCCACCGCCGCCGACTCCGGGGCCGCGCTCGCGGCCGAGGCCGCCTCGGTGCTCCCGCCGGGCCATTCGGCTCGCACGCTCGCGCGCGGATGGCACGCCTGGACCCGCACCTACCACGGCGACTACGAGACGAGCGAGCGGATCTATCGCGAGGTGCTCCGCGAGGCCACCGAGGCGGACCGTCCCGACGTGCAGAACGACTTCGCTATCGTCCTCGGGGAGATGGGCGAGGCAGACGAGGCCCGGGACCTCTTCCAGCGCGCCATCGCGACGCTCCGAACACGCGAGGGCGACGACGCCCGCCGCAGCCTCGCCTCGGCGCTCGACAACCTGTCGTCGAGCTACGCGGACGAGTGGACATCGGAGGGCTACGACCGCGCGTGGCTGCTCCAGCAGGAGGCGATCGAGTTGAAGACGACGATCTACGGTGCGGACCATCCGCAGACCGCCGAGGCACTCTCCGAACTGGCGGGGCTCGCCGCCGACCGCGACGCTCTCACCACCGCCGACTCGCTCTTCGCGCGGTCTGCTGAGATCCTGGAGACGGCCTACGGCCCCGAGCACCCCACCCTCGCGACGGTCCTCAACAACTGGGCGCTCCGCCTCGCCAACGCCGAACTGCCGGACCGAGCGGAGCCGCTGTACCGCCGCGCGCTCGCCATCCGCGAGACCGTCTACGGCGAGGAGCATCAGGCCACCGCCGGGACGCTCCAGAACCTCGCCGTCCTCCTCTCGGCCACGCCCCGCGCCCCGGACGCCCTCCCACTCCTTGACCGGGCCGAGGCGATCTACCGCGCGGTGATGCCCGAGGGCCACTACCTCACGGCCTTCCCCATCGCGAGCCGCGCCTCGGTGCACCGCAAACGCGGAGACAACACCGCTGCCGTTCGCGACGGGCAGGAGGCGGCCTCCATTCTGGAGTCATCCCTCGGCCTGGAGCACACGGTCACGCAACGGGTGCGAGGGGAAGTCGGCGTGTCGCTCGCCCGCCTCGGTCGCACCACCGAGGCGGAACCCCTCCTCCGCGCTGCCTTGGAGGCAGATCTCACCGATGAGGGCCGCGCGGACATCGAAGCCGCCCTGCGCGAGATCGACGGATGACGCCTCCCGCCTCGGTGTCACACCGCACACCGAGGCGGGATCACGCCAGTCGGCCACGCGAACGCGAGCGCAGAACGGTGGGCTGTTGGCGACAGTCGGCCGTCCATGGTCGGCGGTCGTGGTTCCGCCTCGGTGAACGGGGACGCTCCGGAGCCGGTGTCAGAAGCTCCAACCGTACGCGTTCGCGACGGCGTCCTTGATCTCGAATCGGAGCGCCTCGGTGTCCGGGAACTGGCTCCCGCCGGTGCGGAGAGCGCCCGTGAGCAAGAGTACGAGACCCGTCTGCTGCTGCGGCATCCCGTACATGAACGTCCGGTAGCCGTTGTGGAGGCCGCCGTGCCAGAACATCTCGTCGCTCCTCGTCTGCTGGTTGGCTCGGATGCCCAGTTGCATGGAGTTGCGGTCGCTGCAGGTCGCTTCCCGTACGCCCGTTCCTCCCACCCCATCTCGACCGAGGAACCGGTCCACCGTCGCGCTCTGGAGGATGCGCTCGCCGTCGTAGACCCCGCCCTGGTTCAGCATGATCACGAACCGGGCCAGGTCGGAGGCCGTTGCTCGGAGCCCGGCAGCGGCCTGGTTGGGATAGATCGTGATGTCTCGCTTCGTCGTCGTGGTGCGCGTGGTGTCCGTGGAGTGCCCCCGGGCGAACGACTCGCGCCGCATCGTTTGCCAGAAGTCGGTGGCGAAGGTGGACCGCCGCATGTCCATCGACTGGAGGAACTGGCGCATGTGCGCGTCGAAGCCGTCAGGGGCTGCGTCTTCGACGAGGGCCTGCACGAGGAGGGAGTTGGCACCTGAGTAGTCGACCACAGTACCCGGGCTGACCGAGTCCACGTCCACGATCTGGTTGCCCGAGGCTGCGGGCGACTCGCCGCGGATCATCTGCCGGTAGGTGGGCATCGAGACGGTCCCGAGCCCCATCGACTGGGCTCCTGACCGCCCCTTCTCGTTGTCGATCCCGGCGCAGTGGCTCAGGAGGTGCGCGAGGCTGATCTGGTCCGAGTTGATGTCGTCCAAATCCGAGGCGGTCGGCATGTCGGAGTCGCCCACGAGGCGCGACAGAATCCCTGTCTGGATGAGGCTGAGATCCCCGCTGTCCACCAGTTGGAGTGTGGCGGCGTACGTGACGGGCTTGCTGATGGAAGCCGCGTCGAAGGTCGTTTGGGGGTAGACGTAGCTCTCCGGCAGGTCGAACTCGCGCAGACCGTAGCCTCGCGCCCACGCGATCTGGTTGTTCTGGATCAGCGCCACGGACAGCCCCGTCACGCCGTGGACCCGCATGCGCTGGTAGATGGTGCTGTCGCCCGGGAGACCGTGCTCCACGAGGTTGATGAGATCACCCGCCGCGGGCTCGGGCTCCGGGGTGTTCGACACGATGGCCCACAGGAGGCGCTCGCCATCGGGGTGGAGCACGACGTGGTCGATGCGGCGCTCCGCCTCGGTGCGGTACCGTTCGAGTTGCACCCGCAGGGACCACGGGATCCCGCTCGAAGCGAACCAGTCCTCGGCGACGAGCACCCATTCACCGCCCGGCGCGATGGCGACCTCGTGGATGGGCCGCCGTCCCGAGTTGGCCGCGGACATCGCCGCTCGGATGGTCTGGTCGAACGCGCGAGAGGTCAGGGCGCGCAGACCGCCGCCGCCCGTGAGGACCCAGTCCGTATCCGGCTTGTCCGAGAACGCGAACGAGGTGACGCGCTCGCCCCGCGCCTGCACCGCACGAACAGCCTCCAGGATGGACTCCGAGACGTTGGTGGTGCGGCGGACGTAGTCCTCGGCCACGATCAGCCATCGGCCGCCCGGTCCAAACGCGACCACGTCGATCTCGCGCCCCGAGGCGATGTAGCGGTCGATCCACTCGCGCGGCGCCTCGGGAAACCCCGCACTGTAGCACGGCCGGTTCGCCGCGATGACCACCCACTCGCCCGACGGTGTCAGCGCGACGGTCTGGATGGCGGCCTGTGCGTCTCGAGCACCGAGGAGGGCGTCCTGAAGACCCTGCGGCAGCGCCGTGGAGTACCGGACCCACATTCCGGGCGTTCGGGTGCCGTACGCTCTCATGTAGGCGCTGGGCCAGCAGCCCTCGTGCCGTGCCCACGTCTGCACGTTCCCCGCGCCCGAGTGCCGGACGGCGACGCCGAGGTTCCCTTCCTCATCGAAGGAGAGGAACGCCGGGTAGTACTGGTCGTCGCTTCCCAGAACGCGGAAGGAGCCATCGGACCGGATGTCCCTCCACACCACATCACCGACCGCCCAGGTTCTCAACGCGGACTCCGGCACGTGGGTGATGACCGCCTGCCGATCCCTAATTGTCATGCGGACCCCATCGTAGGACGGGTTGTTGCTGCCGATGCGCGTCCACTCTCCTCCCAAGTCCACGCCCTCGAGTTCTTGGGCCATCGGGGCGGCGGTGACGAGGAGACCCAGAACGGCGAGGGGCAACCAGCGGGCGGTACGGACAAAAACGCGCATTGGGCGGAAACGGGGGTTTCTCAGTGGTACAGAAAACCCGGGGCCGCCCCGTCACCACCACGCCCCGCCTCGGTGCGAAGGCCGTCACCGAGGCGGTCACTGCCCCCTCGGTCAGGCGGTTCTTACCTCGTCACCGAGGCGGACCTACCGAGCGAGCCAGTCGGCGTAGAGGTCCGGCCGACGGTCGCGGAGGAAGAGGGTTCTCGCGTGCGAGGTGGGCACAGCGTTCAGGTCCAGGTCAACTATCAGGATCTCCTCGGTGCCCTCGCCCGCTCGCGCGATCACCCGCCCGTCCGGCGCACAGACGAAGCTCTCGCCCGCGAACGTCAGTCGCTCCTCTGGCCCGACGCGATTGACGAGCGCGGTGTAGTAGCCGTTCTGGAAGGCCGCGACCCGCATCTCGGCCTCGTAGAGCCCGTCCGGCCACTCGCCCATGGCCCCGGCCTGCGGCACGATCACCACCTCGGCGCCGCTCAGCGCGAGGGCCCGCATCGCCTCGGGATAGTGCCGGTCGTAGCAGATCGCGACTCCGATCTGCCCCGCCTCGGTGTCGTAGACCGGCAGGCCGTGGTCGCCCGGCGCGTAGTAGCCCTGCTCATGGAACGCCTCGTAGTCCGTGATGTGGATCATCCGCGTGACGCCCAGCAGTGACCCGTCCGCATCGATCACAGGCGAGGAGTCGAACGTCTGGTCGCCGTCGCGTTCGAAGATGTTGAGCACGGCGACAACACCCCGTGCCTTCGCGCGCTCCCGAAAGGCCGTGACGGTGGGGCCGTCCAAGGGCTCGGCGTGCGCGAGCGTCTCCGGGGTGGCGTGGCGCTGCGGCCAGAACGGATGAAACGCGAGTTCCGCGAACGCTACGAGATCCGCCCCTGCGTCGGCGGCGCGGTCGAAGGCCGCAAGGCCCCGCGCCAAGTTGGCGTCGAGGTCGGACGTGGCGGGCTGCTGGACGAGGGCGAGTTTCACTTCTGGGGACTGGGGACTGGGGACTGGGGACTGCAAGATCGCGGCTTCCTCCGCCTCGGTGCCGAGGCGGGAGGTCTCGCGTCGCCGATCCCGATCCATCGGCTCGTGGCCTCCGTAGCTTCCCGGCCCCTCGCCGCCCTGCCCGTGCCCGACGTTCGCGCCCTCATCGACCGCATCGCTCATGCGCTGGGCGACGAGGCCACCCCGGAGCGAGTGGAGCGGATCGCTCGCGCCGTGCTCCACGCGGAACGCACGACGCCTCCTGTGGCGGCGTCTCCCCTCGCGCCGAGCGCCCCCGCGCCGGGCCACACCCGGTTCGTCGTCACGGCCTACGGCCACGACACGCCGGGCGTCCTCGCAGCGCTGACCAGCGAACTCGCCGCTCACGGCGTCAACATTCTCGACGTGTCGCAGAAGGTCCTGCAGGGCTACTTCACCGTCGTCCTCTTCGCCGATCTCCCGCCCGGTGGCCCCACTCTCGCCTCGGTTCGAGAGCGTCTCCAGACGCGAGGCGAGGCGCTCGGTGCCCGTGTTCTGGCCCAGCACGAGGAACTCTTCCAGGCAATGCACCGGCCATGACAGGGGACTGGGGATCGGGGACTGAGGATTGGGGGCTCGATTCCAAGATCGAGGTCGTCTCCGAGCCGGGTGGCTCCGGTGGGATTCAGAGCTATGAGGACCTCCGCGTGTGGAACGGAGGCGTCACCCTGGCAGAAGCGGTCTATGACGCCACGCGAAGCTTCCCGGACGAGGAGCGCTTTGGGCTGACCTCTCAGCTTCGGCGAGCGGCCGTCTCGATCCCCTCGAACCTCGCGGAGGGGTGGGGGCGAGGCTCTCGAACGGACTACCGGCGCTTCGTCGTCATCGCGCGAGGTTCTCTCTACGAGGTCGAAACGCAGCTTCTTCTCGCGAATCGATTCGGGCTTCTGGCATCGGACACCTATGCCGAGCTTCGGAGCCAGACCCAAGCACTCAGCCGCCAACTTCAGGCGCTGATCCGGGCGCTCTCTTCCAGTCCCCAGTCCCTCTAGTCCCTAGTCCCGCGCGTTCGTGCCTCTCTCCCTCCCCGAGATCCTCGAAACCGTCCGCATGACCGAGGCGGACGCGTTCGACATCCGCACGGTCACGCTCGGGATCAGCCTGCGAGGCTGCGCCAGCCGCGACCCCGAGAGCACGCGACAGAACATCTACGACCGGATCACGCAGACCGCACGGCATCACGTGGCCGTCGCTGAGGAGGTGGAGGCGCTCTACGGCATCGCGATTGCCAACAAGCGGTGCTCCATCACCCCCGCCGCGCTGGCCGCCGACGGCTTCTCGCCCGATGACTTCGTCCGACTCGCGGACACCCTCGACCACGCCGCCGAGGCGGTGGGGGTGGACTACCTCGCGGGCTTCTCCGCGCTCGTCGAAAAGGGCACGACGCCGGGCGACCGGGCGCTCATCGAGGCACTGCCCGAGGCGCTCGCGACCACCAACCGGGTCTGCGCCTCGGTGGCGTGCGGCAGCACGAAGGCCGGGATCAATGCCGACGCGGTGCTGGCGGTCGCGAAGACCATCAAGGCGACCGCGCGGAGGACCGCCGACCGGGATTCCATCGGGTGCGCGAAGTTCGTCGCCTTCTGCAACGCCGTGGGCGACAACCCCTTCGTGGCGGGCGCGTTCCACGGGCCGAGCGAGCCCGGTGCCGCCGTCAACGTCGGAATCAGTGGGCCGGGCGTGGTGCTGCGCGCCGTGCAGCAACTCGGCGACGCCGCCGACTTCGGCGCCGTGACCGATGCCATCAAGCGGACCGCGTTCAAGATCACACGCGCGGGTGAACTCATCGGGCGACGCGTAGCGGAGGCGTTGTCCGAGCGGAGCGGCCACACCATTCCCTTCGGCGTGGTGGACATCTCGCTCGCCCCCACCCCCGCCGAGCGCGACTCCGTGGGCGACATCCTCGTCGCGATGGGTCTGGAGCACGTCGGCGCGCCGGGCACAACGGCCGCCCTCGCGATGCTCAACGAAGCGGTGAAGCGAGGCGGGCTGATGGCCGCGCGGCACGTCGGCGGTCTCTCAGGCGCGTTCATGCCCGTCTCCGAGGATCAGGCCATGATTGAGGCCGCCGCAGCGGGCCACCTTTCGCTGGAAAAGCTGGAAGCCATGAGCGCAATCTGCTCCGTCGGGTTGGACATGGTCGCCATCCCGGGCGACACCCCCGCCGAGACCATCGCGGGGATTCTCTTCGATGAGTTCGCCATCGGGATGGTCAACGACAAGACGACCGCTGTGCGGATCCTGCCTGTCCACGGCAAGGGCGTCGGCGAGTGGGCGGACTACGGGGGGCTGCTCGGGCGGGCGCCCATCCAGGCCGTCCCGCGGATCTCCAGCGCCGTCTTCGCGCGCCGAGGCGGGAGGATCCCGGCGCCCATCCGGAGCCTGACGAACTGACCCCGCCCGCCTCGGTGGAGAATGCAGAGGGCGACCGGGTCTCGACCAACGGATCGGTTGATCCACGGTAGGGACGCCTCGCTGAGGCGTCCGCAGGATGGCATCGGTACGGTCAGCGCCGCACGGCCGTAGACGGAGACTCCCCGGCTTCGGTGACATCGTGGGACACCGAGGCGGGGCCCCTCGAACCACGCCATCGTCTTCGCCTCGGTCATACGGAACAGACATCGAGTCGGACGCAGGACGGCACCGGCGTGCTCGGTGTGCAAGTGTCAGCGGCGTGCTCGGCGAGCACGCCCTACCACACGGCCGCAGGAAGGGACGACCCCGCCTCGGTGACGCATCACACCACCGAGGCGGACACACTCGGGTCTATTCCTCCACGATGGGCGAGAGCCGCCAGACGGCCCCGTTACCCGCGTCTGTCGCCACGTAGAGATGGCCATCCGGGCCGGGCTGCACGTCCCGGATCCGGGCACCGAGCGAGACCATCTCCTCGTGCGTCACCTCGTCCCCATCGATCTCAAGGCGGACGAGGCCCTGCTTCGAGAGACTGCTGATGAACAGGCTGCCCGTCCACTCGGGGAAGACATCGTCCGCGTAGAAGTTCATTCCCGAGGGCGAGATCACCGGTGACCACTGGCGAACGGCATCGGTGAACTCCGGGCGCGTGGGCGGGTCGGGGATGGGCGTGCCGCTGTAGTTGTCGCCCCAGCTCACCTCGGGCCAGCCGTAGTTGGTGGCGGGCGCGATGAGGTTCAGCTCGTCGCCATCGCGCGGGCCGAACTCCGCCTCCCAGAGATCGCCCGTCTCGGGGTGGAACGCGAGGCTCTGGATGTTGCGATGGCCGTAGCTCCAGATCTCCGGCTGGGCGCCCTCCTGGCCCACGAACGGGTTGTCCTCGGGCACTGAGCCGTCCAGGTTCAGGCGGAGCAGCTTGCCCATGTGGTTGCCGAGGTCCTGCGAGGGGTCCTTCAGGTTGCGCTCGCCCGTAGAGAGGAAGAGATGCTGACCGTCCGGGCTGAACGCGATGCGGGCGCCGAAGTGGAAGCCGTTGGCCCACCACGGCTCCTGCGTGAAGAGCACTTCGAAGTCCTGGAGGGCATCATCGCGCCAGACGCCGCGCCCGAGTGCCGTCGCCGACTGACGGTCAGGGCCGGGGCGTGAGTACGCGAGGTAGACGTGTCCGCTCGTCTCGAAGTCCGGCGCGAGGGCCACATCGAGCAGCCCGCCCTGGCGCTGCGCGGCGACCTCGGGCACGCCCGAGATAGGCTCGGAGAGCGACGCGTCCGTCCCGACGACCCGCAGATCGCCCGTCCGCTCCGTTACGAGCAGCCGTCCGTCCGGGAGGAATGCGAGGCCCCACGGGTGCTCCAGCCCACTCACGACCCGGTACACGCCGATCGTGCCCGCCTCGGTCTCGATGCGGTCCACCTCGGCGCCCGGCATCGCGGCCCCGGCGGTCTGAGTGGGCGTCGGCTGTGCGCACGCGGCGGTGGTAAGAGAGGCGAGGAGGACGAGAACGGAGACGCGGGACATGGCGCAAAGAGGCAGGCGGAGGTCTCGCACCCGGCGCGCGGGGTGCGGGTTCCGGGAACGCGACGGCCCCGAGGCGGTCTCCGGCGTCATGCCCCGTCTATGCACCGCCCTCGTCCTCGCGACGGTCCTCGCGCAATCGCCCGCAGCCCAACCTGCTGACACCCTCGCGCTGCCCACCGCCCGCGTGGAGGCCACCCGCAGCCCGGGTGGCATCGCGGTGGCGCCGTTCAGCGTGGCCGTGCAGGAGCGCGGTCCGGCGCAGCGCGCCGCCGAGGCGGACCTGGAATCGGCCCTCCGCCCGCTCCCTGGCCTCTTCGTCGCCGACCGCCAGAACCCGTCGCTCGGCGAGCGCCTGATCGTGCGCGGGCAAGGCTACCGCTCGCCCTTCGGCGTGCGCGGCGTGCAGGTCGTGCTGGACGGCGTCCCGCTCACCCTCGCCGACGGACAGGCCACGCTCGGCATCGTGGACCCGGTGCTCGTGCGACGCGCGGAGATCGTGCGGGGACCAGCGGGGGCGTTGTGGGGCAACGGGTCCGGCGGCGTGCTCTTCCTCCAGACCATCCCCGAGAACGGGACGCCCACCCACGTCCGGCTCTCCGGCGGAAGCGACGGCTTCGTCCGCCTCGGTGCCGAGGCGGGAACGCTCGTGGGATCGGCCCGCGTGGGCGGCGCCGTGAGCCGCCTTCGTCGCGAGGGCTACCGGACGTACTCCGGGCAGGAGGTGACCCGCGCGCGAGGCTGGGCGGATCTGCGGCTGACGCCCTCCGCGAGCCTCCGCCTCGTGGCCGCGCTGGAGGACGCACCGAGGCTGGAGCACCCCGGCGCCCTCACCGCCGAACAACTCGCAGGGGACCGGCGCCAGCCCGATTCCCGCTTCGTGGACGCCGAGGCGGGCAAGGACGTGACGCAGGCCCAGGCCGCCGCGACCCTCACGGCCCGCACCGAGGCGGGCGCCCTCCGCGCGACGGTCTACGGCCTCGCACGCGACCTCGACAACCCTCTCCCCTTCGGCTACATCGCGCTCGACCGCCTCGCGGGCGGCACGCGGGTCTCGCTGGAGCGGGACCTCGGGCGCGTCTCCCTCGCGGGCGGCGTGGACGGCGCCGTCCAGCGGGATGACCGCTTCCGCTCCCCCAACGACGCCGGTCGGCCCACGGGCGACCCGACCCTGGACCAACTCGAAACGGTCCTCAACGGGGCGGTCTTCCTCCGCTCCCGCGTGGACCTCGGCGCAGGGCTCGCCGCCACCGCCGCCCTCCGCGCCGACGCCGTTCGGTTCTCAGCCAACGACCGCCTCGGTGCCGACGGCGACCAGAGCGGCAGCCGCACGCTCCGCGCCCTCACGCAGCAGGCGGGCCTCACGTACCGGACCGGCCCCGCGCTCCTCTTCGCGTCCATCGCGACGGGCTTCGAGACGCCCACCACGACGGAACTCGTCAACCGCCCCGAGGGCGGCGGCGGCTTCAACCCGGACCTGGAGCCGCAACGGACTCTAGGCGTGGAGATCGGCGCGAGAGGCGTGGCGGGGGACCTGTTGTTTGACCTCGCGCTCTACGCGATGACCGTCCGCGATGGCCTCGCGCCCTTCGAAGGCCCCACCGGCCAGACATTCTTCGCCAACCGCCTTCGAACCTCGCACCGAGGCGTGGAGACGTACGCGGAGTGGCGGCCGTCCGCCTCGGTGACCGCCTCGGTCAGCTACTCGTGGAGCCGCCTCCGCGTGGCCGAGGGCGCGTTCGAGGGGAACGTGCTGCCGGGCGTGCCGGAGCACCGGCTCGCGGCCCGGGTCCGCCTCGCGCGAGGCCGGGCGTTCGCGGCCCCCGAGGTGCGCGCCGCCTCTCGCCTCTACGCCGACGATGCCAACACCGCCTGGGCCGACCCCGCCGTGACGGTCGATCTCACGCTCGGCCACGAGGGGCTGGAGGTGGGCCGGGCGCTGCTGCTCCCGTTCGTCCGCCTCACGAACGTGCTCGACACCGAGGCGGTGGGCTCGGTCGCGATCAACGCGTTTGGGGGGCGCTACTTCGAGCCCGCGCCGGAGCGGGCGGTCGTGGTGGGGGTGAGCGTCGGGCTGTGACGCTGCCCGCCTCGGTACCGAGGCGGGGGGTGCTCCCACTCGTCTCGGCTCCCAACATCATCGACCACGGCGGGTCTGCAGGACCGAATACGAGTTGCCGCCGACGCCACGCACCAGCTTGAAGTGAGTGACGGCATCCTCCCAAACGACTGTGTTGTCGTCGCTACTCGCAGGCGTGCCGAGTGTCTCCTCGTAGCTCCGCCTCTCGTGGTCGAAGTCGTACTCCTCCCCGTAGTCGAATCGCAACGACACAGCGAGGTCGTCGGAGTCAGCCGTGATTGTGACGACGATGGGAACGGCTGCGTAGTCGAACGACTGGTAGAACCCGAGGCGGTAGACACCGGACTTCACCTCGGCAACAGCGCCTGACTCCAACAGATAGGACGGCACGGCCACAGGCTCGTCAAGGGTGACGGTCCAGTCCTCCCCGAAGTAGGCGTACCGGAAGAGAGCAGTGGAGTCCGTGTCCGCCTGCGCCGCCGCGGCTTGGCACAGTGCAAAAGAGGCGAGGATGAGAGCGGTACGAATCAAAGTGTTGAGTGCGGCAGAACAGATTGCGCTTCAGCCGCAGCACGCAGCGAGCGCGAGTGGTGAGACGCGCAACGTACGACCGCCGCGCCAGAGGCCTCTGGCGGAAGCACGAGGCCGGGGCGTGCTGTCCATTAGACTCGAAGGGTATCCCGAGCCCCGGCGTCGACCAAGCCTACGCGTGCTGTTGGGCCATTCCTCTGAGTGAGCCCAAAGGCCGATCCAGGCCCGGCACCGGCCCGAGCAAGACCAGATAGCGATGC
>JBCCPW010000011.1:0-18585 GCA_039024735.1 Bacteroidota bacterium | reverse complement strand
TATCCATCTCGAACACCTGGGTGGGGTTGGGCTGGATCTCCAGGCCGCTCTTGACGAACTCGTCGGCCCCCTCGGTGGCCCGGCCGATGGCCGAGGCGAGTTGGATGGACGAGACGGCCGCGCCCTCCACGGCCTCGTAGTCCGGGATCGCGATATCGTTGACCCGGAGTTCCAACTCCGAGCGCCCACTGTTGGCGTCACCCGGCACCACGGCGATCACATCGTACTCGCCCGGCGGGACCGTCGTGCGGACCTGCTCCACGTACTCGCGGCCCATCTCCATGACCCGGCCTAGGGCGAACGAGTCGGGGAGGACAAACCGGAGGTCGAGCGTCTGCTCGAACACCGCCTCGGGGCTGGTGCCCTCCGGAGCGGAACTGGAGGCCGGGGCGACCATCAGCGTGACGGGCAGGGACGCCTCGTAGCCCTCCTCAGAGGACTCAAACTCCAGCGTGTGGACCCCAACGGAGACATAGACTTCCAGCAGGGACTGACCGTTGCCGTAGAGGAAGCTTCCGGTGTCGAGGTCGAGTTGGAAGGGCAGCGATTGTGCCTCGGCGCGAGGCACGAGCGCGAGGAGCAACACCAGGGCGACGGCGGCGAATCGAACGAGCATGCGGTGGGAGCGTGGAAAACGCCAGCGGAACGAACGCCCCAAAGATACCGTGCCCCTCACCGGCTCTTCGGCCCCCTTTCACGTGCCCAACGTATCTTTGCAAGGCCTGAGACCCCTCGTCCTGTGCGGGGCTCGGGCTGATTTTTTGGATCGATCCGGAAGCGCTTCCGGCCTCCTCCACGAACCTCCTCTCTCGCGCCATGCACGCGCCCGACGCCCTTCTTCGCCACCTCGACTCCCTCGGCCTCGGGGACTCCGAGACGCTCTTCTACAACCTCCCCCCGGCTCGGCTGATCGAACTGTCCGTGCGCCTGGGTGAAGGCCGCCTCGTTGCACACGGCCCGCTGGCCACGCGGACGGATCCCCACACGGGCCGCTCTCCCAACGACCGCTTCGTGGTGCGAGAGCCTGAGACAGAGGCCGAGGTGGGCTGGGGCGACGTGAACCGTCCCATCTCGGAGGCTTCCTTCGATCACCTCCTCGACCGGATGGGCCGCTACGCTCGCGGCCGGACGCTCTTCGTGCGGGACTGCTACGCGGGAGCCGACCCACGCTATCGTGTGCGGGTGCGCGTCATCACCGAGCAGGCGTGGCACTCGCTCTTCGCGTACAACATGTTCCTCCGCCCCGCCGAGGCGGGCGAGGTGGCGGACTTCGAGCCGGACTACACCGTCGTGGACCTCTGCGACTTCAACGGCAAGCCCGTGGAGGTGCCTGAACTCAACTCCTCGACGTTCATCACGCTGCACCTCTCGCGCGGGCTCGTGCTCATCGGCGGGACACACTACGCGGGTGAGATCAAGAAGTCCATCTTCTCGGCTCTCAACTTCATCCTCCCGAGGCAAGGCGTGCTCCCGATGCATTGCTCGGCCAACGAGACGCACGATGGCGCCAACGCGGCCGTCTTCTTCGGCCTCAGCGGCACGGGCAAAACGACGCTCTCTGCCAATGCCTCCCGGACGCTCATCGGGGACGACGAGCACGGGTGGAGCCCGGACGGTGTGTTCAACTTCGAGGGCGGGTGCTACGCGAAGGCCATCCGGCTCAGCCCCGAGGGCGAGCCCGAGATCTACCAGACCACGCGTCAGTTCGGGACGCTCGTGGAAAACGTCATCCTGGACGACAACCGCACCATCGACTTCGACGACGCGACGATCACGGAGAACACCCGGATCTCGTACCCGATCACGATGATCCCCAACGCCAGCGAGACGGGCATGGGGGGCCAGCCCGAGACGGTCGTCTTCCTGACCGCCGACGCCTTCGGCGTGCTCCCGCCCATCTCGATTCTCACGCCCGAGCAGGCGATGTACCACTTCCTGAGCGGGTACACCGCGAAGGTCGCGGGCACGGAGCGAGGCGTGACGGAGCCCAAGGCCACCTTCTCGGCGTGCTTCGGCGAGCCGTTCATGGTGCGTCCGCCGAGCGTGTACGCGAAGATGCTGGGCGAGAAGGTGCGCGAGCAGGGCGCGCGCGTCTTCCTCGTCAACACGGGCTGGACGGGCGGTCCGTACGGGACCGGCGAGCGGATGCCTCTGACGTACACGCGGCGGATGGTCAACGCGGCCCTCGCGGGCGAACTCGACGGCGTGGAGACGACCGAGGACCCCGTCTTCGGCCTCGCCATTCCGACGGCCATTGAGGGCGTCCCCGCCTCGGTGCTGGTCCCTCGCGAGTCGTGGGCCGATCCCGTCGCCTACGACGAGAAGGCGGCACAACTCGCCCGGATGTTCGCGGACAACTTCGAGACCTACGCACCGAACGTGCCCGAGGCGGTGCGGGCGGCCGGTCCGCGCGTGGGCGTCTCCGCGTAGGCTGTTCCCGCCTCGGTGTGTTGTGAATGCACCGAGGCGGGATCGGCCGTGGGAAACGACAGACGACGGACCACCCACGGGAGTGTCCTCCGCGTGGTTCGGCCGTCCACCGGGGTCACGCGGTGGGATCCTCACCCGAGAGATGGCAGGCCCTGCCGGGCTGGGCCATGTGACCGTGGTCCGTCGTCTGCCGTGGTCTCACCTCGGTGTTCGTGAGCGCACCGAGGCGGGCGCGCTCAATCCTTTCGGTACCGTTCGAGCGTGAAGCTCTCCCCGAGGTAGCGGCGACGGACCTCCTCGTCGGCGGCGAGTTCCTCCGCTGTGCCCTCGGTGAAGATCTGGCCGTCGTAGAGGAGGTAGGCGCGGTCCGTGATGGCGAGCGTCTCGTGGACGTTGTGGTCGGTGATGAGCACACCGATCCCTTGCTCGCGGAGCCCGGCGACGATCCGCATGATGTCCTCCACGGCGATGGGGTCGACGCCCGCGAAGGGCTCATCGAGGAGCAGGAAACGTGGCTCCGTCGCGAGGGCACGCGCGATCTCTGTCCGGCGGCGCTCGCCGCCCGAGAGTTGGTAGCCCTTGCTCCGGCGGACCTTCTCCAGTCCGAACTCTCCGATCAGGCGCTCCACCCGCCCGTTCTTCTCGTCGCGCGGCAGGTCCTGGAAGTCCAGCACGGCCCGGAGGTTGTCCTCCACGGTGAGTTGCGCGAAGATGCTCGCTTCCTGCGCGAGGTAGCCGATACCGAGGCGGGCGCGCTTGTACATCGGCATCCGCGTGAGCCAGGTCCGCGCGCTCCCTTGCGTCCCCTGCCCGTCGACGCGCTCGTCGAGCAGGTAGACCTCGCCCGCGTCCGGCCGGACCATCCCGACGACCATGTAGAACGTCGTCGTCTTGCCCGCTCCGTTGGGACCGAGGAGGCCGACGCAGGTCCCCTCGCGAACGCGGATGGAGACGCCGTCCACGACGGTGCGGCGGCGGTAGCGCTTGACGAGGCCCTCGGCGCGGAGGACGAGCGGGGCGAGCGGTTCCATCACTCTGAACGACGGATGTTGGCTCGCGTAGCTCGTTCCTCGAACTCGATCCGCTCGCGGGCAGCTTCCAGTGCCTTCCGGGCCTCCATCAACTGAGCGGTCTCACGCGCAAGCTGGCGGCGCTCGACAACAGGCTCCTCGCGAGGGGTTGCCTCGGACCGAAGCGTCAGTGCCATCGCGATCAGGCCGCCCACGAGCACGATGGACGCGCCCACAAACGGAAACCCGGCACCGACGAGGTCTTCCATCTGCCCCGACCAGAGAAACGGCATCGTGTAGAGCATCCCCGCCGCCCCGGCACCGATGGCGACGTAGGCAAGCCCACGAACGATCGCAAGGAGTGTGGAATCAGTCATCGCGCACGAAAGAGAAGCAGCAACCTACTCCGACTCCACCGCCCCAGCCTCCTCCGCCTCGGTACCGAGGCGGGCGGGATCGGGTGGCTCCGGGGCCTCCAGGGTGCGTTGCCAGTCTGGATTCGCAGCGAGCCACGCGGCCTCCCATCCCGAAAGCAAATCCTCGCGGACCGGGCGCCGGTCCGGGTCGAAGGCGAAGCCGGGCAACCGCTCGTCCCGCACGAGAGCGCCCGGGATTCGCTCTCCGTCCACGGTGCCCTCGTCACCGAAGAAGACCGTCTCGCGGATCTCGCCGTCGGCGTCGAAGCGGAAGACGAGACTGTCCGCGCCGACGCGGATTGCGCTTTCCAGCAGGCCGTCGGCTGTGGCCTGATAGGCGAGCGCCTGAGCGGCAGGCCAGACGTGGAGCCGCCGCAACGCATCGTCCACGACGATCCCGAGCATCCGCTCGCCCGCGAGTTGCTGCACCCGGCCGAGTGTGGAATCCAGTTGGGCTGCAAACGCCCGTGAGGTCGCGAAGACCGAATCGCGGAGAGCGCCCGACTGGATCTGGAGCGTGTCGCCGACGATCTGGGACCCGCTTGCCCAGACGGCCGGGCGGTCCAGCCCGAGGGCACCGCCGAAGAGATCAAGTCGGTCCCGAGGCGGGGCGTCTGAGAGAGAGTCGGGGAGCGTCGTGCGCACGAAAGCGGCGGAATCGGCGACCGCGCTGAGCGCATCGCGCCAGAGCCGAGTGGTACCCACGGCCGTGAGCACCTCGGTGCGGATCCCGCCTCGGTCCTCACGTGATGCGTTGAAGGCGAGCGCCCGAACGAACGTCGAGTCCACGCGGCCCGTCGAGTCGCGGTCGAGGAAGACGGCGAGCGCGAAGAGACTGTCGGCCGTCATCGAGGCGGTCTCGTTCTGGCCGTCGTAGACGAGTCGCGAGCCGAAGAGGAGCCCGCGCCGAAGGCTGTCGGCACCCTCCCCCACCCGGTCCAGCACGACCCGACCGAAGGCCCGCGCCCGCTCGGTCCGGCGGAAGTAGACGAGCGAATCGGCATCGAGGCGGTCGGGATCGCGCAGGAGGCGGACGGTGCCCACCACGTCGGCACGGCGCGAGCGGGCGTCGTAGGTGCCCCGTGCGGCGGTGAGCGTCGAGGCCGAGTCGCGAAGGGTGAGCGGTCCGTCCACCTCGGCGAAGCGGCGCTCGGTCTCGTAGGTCCCGCTGGGCGCGAGGAGTTCGGCGCCGTCCTGGAGCAACCGTCCGTCACCGGAGAACTGCGCCCGCTTGTCGCGCGCGTTGTACGTCACCATCGGCGCGAAGAGGACGCCATCCTCGGAGCCGATCCGCACGTTGCCGGTCGCCTCGGCGATTCGAGTGGTGGCATCGTACGAGACGCGGTCGGCCGTGAGCGTGTCGGTGCCAGAGAGGATGCGGACGCGGCCCTCCATCAGCGCCCGGCGGCGATTGTCGGTGATGGTCGCACGGTTGGCGCGAAGCAGCGTCGTGTCGCTCTGGAGCCGGACGTTCCCGATGAGGCGCGTGACCTCGCCCGTGAGGCTGTCCGATACCGTCTCGCCATCGTCGGCGTTGAGGATGGTGATGATGCGCGTCTGCGCCGAGGCGGTCCCCACGCTCAGCAGGATCAGCGCGATGGCGATCCACCCCACCCGCCTCGGTACCGAGGCGGAAAGCAACGGACGGTCTCCCTCTCCACCCTCAGGGGGGAGAGGGCCGGGGTGAGGGGGGCGGGCGTGGGTCTGCGCTCGACACAGCCCCTCACCCTGTCCCTCTCCCAGCGGGAGAGGGGACCTCGTAGGCAGACTCGCCTGCTTCCTCAACCACCTTCTCATTCGTCCACCTCGATTTCCCCGCGCACACGCGAGAACGAGTACCGCGAGAGGTCCCCGTTGGCGACCAGCCCGACCCCTCGGACGCGCTCCCTCGGCCCGGTGAAACGGAACGCGCCCGGTGCCCAGAACTGCGCTCCGTCCCACGTCACGCGCGAGGCACGGAGCGTCCGGCCGCCCCCGGCGTCCACGGTCACATCGCCCGAGGCGGTGTACGCGCTCCCTCCCACCGTGCCCGAGACCGTCTGGGCCCGGATCGTCGCGCGCGGGTCGCCGCGCAGATCCACACTCGCACCGCCCGAGGCGGAGAACCCGCCGTCGTCCGTGTAGCGCAGCCGGGCCGACTCGATCCTCGCGCTCTCGTCCCCGAACGTCTCCGCCGTCACGCCGCCGTCCGCGACGAGCCGCCCCTCGCGCTCGTAGTACCACGCCTGCCGAGACGAGATGGCCGCCGACGGCTGCCCGGCGTCATCGAAGAGACGCACACTGATCCGGGACTGCACCGAATCCGGAGTGCCGAGCGGCGGGCCGAGGTAGACATAGTTCGTGTCCGGCCGCTGGAAGCGCGCCATGTAGGGCGCCGCGAGGGTGAGCGACGACCGCCCCTCCTCCGAGACCCGAAGCTCCGCGTCCCAGCTCTCTCCGTCGGGCAGGTCCTCCACGGTCGTCCCCGGCGGGAGGCCGCTCGACGGTCGCGTGCAGGCACCGAGCATCAGAGCGAGCATCCCAAGACCGAGGCGGGCGGAGCGGAGGGGCATTCGAGAAGCTACCGAGGCGGGAGAGGGCGCATCGCGCGAGACGGCCACGACCCACCGCACGGTACGATTCGCCCGGCGGGGGTTCGGGTCTACCCGCCTCGGTGGGCCACGGAGACCCACCCGGCGGGCATTGCGATGCGATCCCGGAACGGCCGCGATGTATGGAATCGCGCCATGTCGCGCGTACGTGCCGCCTCGGCACGACGAAGCGCCCTCATCGCCGAGATGCTGGTACGATATTCGACCTGACGGCTGGCCTGCCGATACCTCGGCCACACTCCCCCCTCGTCCACCGATCTCGCGGCCTTCGCCGCCGGTCGGAGATTCGCTCTCACACCATGAGCTTCACGATCCAGAAGACCTCACCCTCCGCCGTCGTCATCCGCGTGGGCAAGGCTCTCGACTTCCGCAACGCCGCCGAGTTCAAGGCGGCCTGCCAGGAGCACGCCCGGCAGGGTGTCCGCTACTTCGTGCTGGACTTTTCCGGCACCGGCATCCTGGACTCCACCGGCCTCGGGGTCATCTTCTCCCTCTACCGCCAGCTGACGCCAGCGGGAGGACAGGTGGTCTTCGCAAGCGTGAGCCGCCCTGTGCAGGTGGTGGTCCAGCTGACGCGCACCTACAAGGTGTTCCGGCAGTTCCCGACCGTCGACGCCGCGATTCAGGCCCAGCACGCCTCGCAGTCCGCACGGCCGACGGGCACGGCCTAGGCCTGCCGAGCCGCCTGCTGTCCGCATCCGGCGCCCCCCCGGTGCTATGAGCACGCACCAGTTCTTCGATCTCTCGTCCGTCATCGATGAGGTCCACGGCCTCTTCGATACGTGGGCCGAGGCGGGAACCCTCCGCCCCGCCCTCGACCAAGACGGGGAGATCGTCCTCCGCCTCGCGGTCCACGAGTGGATCGCCAACCTCGTCCAGCACGCGGCCTTCGTGGAGCGGGCGCCCGAGATCAGCCTCCAGGTGGAGGTGGAAGACGCCAGTGTCCGGGTCGTGGTGGAGGACACATCGCGAGGGTTCGACCTCCTCGGTCAGCTCGAAGCGCAGAGCACCCTGCTCGACGCGCCCGCCCCGTCGGAACGAGGACGGGGCCTCCTCATGCTCATCACCTGCACGCACGACCTCGACTATCGCCCCGCGCGCGAGGATCGCCAGCGTCTCTCGTTCCGCCTCGCCAATCCCGGCGATGGCGTGTTCGCAGGCCTCTTCCGCTCCGCCGACTTCGAGTCCCTGGACCTAGAGCCTGCCCTCCTGCCCCTCGACGACCTCGTGGATGGCCTGCCATCCGACGGCTTCGCCTTCGGCGACGGCTCCTCTCCCACCTCCCCTTCCCCCTCTTCCCGATGACCCGCCCGTCCGTCTTGGTCGTCGAGGACAACGCCACGCTGCGGCGCCTCTTGGAATACCGCTTGGGCAAGCGGTTTGACGTGCGGGCCGCGATGCACGGCGAGCACGCCCTCCAACTCATCGAGGAGGCCCCGCCGGACCTCATCGTCTCGGACATCATGATGCCGCACATGGACGGGTTCGCCCTCCTCGCGGCCCTCCGCAGCGACTCGCGGTTCCAGGCGATCCCCTTCATTTTCCTGACGGCCAAGAACGACGACCTCAGCCGACAGAAGGGCCTCCGCAAGGGCGTCGATGACTACCTCACCAAGCCGTTCGACATCGACCACCTCATCGGGCGGGTGGACCAGATCGTGCAGCGGAGCCATCTGTACCAGACCAAGCTGAACTCCCGCATCGGGCGGGACTTCTCGGACAAGCTCCTCCCGCGCCGCATGCCCGTCGAGCCCGGCTGGCGCGCCACGTTCTTCACGCAGCCCAAGGAAGACGGCGGCGGCGACCTCTTCGACTGGACGCAGGCGAAAGACGGCAGCTACCTGCTTACCGTCGGCGACATCATGGGGAAGGGCCTCCAGGCCAAGTTCTACGCGTTCAGCTTCCTCTCGTACATCCGGAGCACCATCCACGCGATGCTCCACAGCACCGTCTCTCCTGCTGCGCTGATGCAGCGGGTCAACGAGATGCTGATCAACGATCAGGTGCTGGAGGAAACGTTCGCCTCGCTGTTGCTCATCCGCTGGGAGCCCGCGAACAACCGCGTGATCTACACGAACGCGGGCCACTGCCGCCCCATCATCGTGGGACCGTCCGGCGCTGGCATGGTGGAGCACTCGGACCTCATCCTCGGCCTGGATCCGTCCACGCCGTATCAGGACTACGCGCTGGACATCCCGCCAGACCACGCGTTGCTGTGCTACACGGATGGCCTCAACGAGCAGGTGGCCCGCACGGGCGCGATGTTCGGCGAGGCGGGCGTCGCAGAGAGCGCGCGGCAGGCCCGCACGGCGGACCATCCCATCAAGTCGCTTCTCTCGTGGATGCTCCAGCGCAGCCAGAAGCCCCAGTTCGACGACGACGTACTCGTCTTCTGGCTCCAGCGCGAGGCCGCGTTGGCACGGGCCGCGTAGCCGGTCACGCCCGCCTCGGTACCGAGGCGATCCCCACCGAGGCGTCCACGGAAAGCACTGGGCAGGGCTGTCGCATACTCCCTGACCTTCAAACCGTCATTCCCGCGAAGGCGGGAACCCATGCGGTATAGGCGCGAGCGGAACAGCCGGATGCTGTCGCGGGGTCCGCCGGATTCAACCCGTGGACGGGTATGCGATAGCCCCGAAGCACGGGGCCAGTCGGTCGCTCGGAAGACACGCCCTGTATTGTCAGATCGGTGCCCGGAGGTGCGGTGCAGACTCTGCGTCGGCAGGGCTCGCCGCCAACGCCACGAGCACCACGACCGAGGCGGTTCCCGACGGGACCGCCTCGGTTTCGTTGGCGCGCGACCGCTTCGCTCCTGGGGCACCCCTGACGCCGACGGCATTCACTCCGTTGGTCACGCCCGCCTCGGTACCGAGGCGGCCCCCACCGAGGCGGCCTGGCTCAGCCCACCACAGTCGCCAGGACCGCCACCGCGACGGTCCCCGCCATCAGCACGTACGCGTACATCCACGAGAGCAAGTAGAGCTTCACGAGGGTCTTGATCCACCCTTGCGCATAGACCCGCTTCGTCGCCACGACGACGTAGAAGGGAATCAGGAGAGACGGCAACACGGAGAGGGCCACCAGATAGCCAATCCCCCCCACAATCCACCACACCACCGCTCCAGCGGTGAGGATGGCGAAGATGAAGGCGTGCACGTGAAGCGCGAAGACGAGGTGCTCGGCGTAGTACCAGCCCCGCCGGATGTAGAGCATCTTCATCAGCAGCGCGAACAACGGCAGCAGGAGGAAGATGACCGTCGGGAGGTGGCCGATCATCGTCCGCCCGAGGGCCCACCCCGCATCGGCGCGCTCTGCAGACGTTCGTGCGTTCATGAGCCGCCGCATCGCGGGACCACGCAGGAGCCAACTGGGGCCATCGGTGACGTTGAAGTTTGCGTCTTCCCTCTTCACGACGAGTTCGGCCGCGGTTGCGAGATCGTACGGGCGAATCGTGCTGTCGGGTCGGAACGAGGCGACCTGCTCGCGCTGCCACTCCCTCCTCTGGTCGCTCGTCGATCCACGCGCGTCGTCATAGTCGTCGCGAGCCTCGTCCACGCCTCGCTCTGCCTCTTCGATCTGGTGCTGTGCCTGCTGCAACGTGTCCGGGTCTGCAAAGCGCCCCGCGGTTGAATCGGACAAGAACGCCAGCCGGAGGCTGTCCTGGAAGGCCTCTGCCTCCACGATGCGCTGAGCGTTCGTGCTGTCCTCCTCCGCCTCGATGGCTGCGAGGGAGTCCAGCCGCACGAGGTACCGCTCTGCCGTCATCGTGACCGTTGGCCCAAGCGCCGAGTCATTTTCGGTGCTCGCGCGGATCCGCTCGAGCGGGTCGATCACGTTCAGGACGAGGAAGAACAGAACGCTAGCCGTGAGGTAGATCCGCAGCGGCCGCACGTAGCGCTCCCGCTGGCCTCGGACGTACGCCTGTGTCAACCGCCCGGGACGAAACAGAAGCGCCGAGACTGACGACCAGACGCGGCCGTCCAGACCGAGGTATTCCGCGAGCGTGTTGAGGACGAACCAGTGGATGGGGGTCCGCAGCGGCTGATTCTTCTGGCCGCAGGTCGGGCAGTAGGCGCCGGGGAGACTCGCGCCGCAGTTGAGGCATCGGGTGGAGGGCTCGGCCTCCAGCGCCTGGCGCTCGGGCGAGTCGGCCTCCACCGAGGCGGGGTCTACAATCGGCTCGACGTCGGGAGGATGCATGGGAGCAGCGCGTGCTGTGGGAAGCTACGGGGTTCGCCTCCGCGTCTCGTGGTCTGGCATCGAGACGTGCAGCGTATGTCCCCATACCCCCCTCCTGTTCCTGCGCTCATGCGACTGCCCGCTCTCCTCGCTCTCGTCCTCGCCGCCTCGGCCGCATACGCCCAAACCCCGGATGTCCGGAGCGTCTCGGGCCTCGACCTCGGCAGCGGCCGAGTCGTGACGACCGCCACCGTGTCGGAAGGCCAGATGGCCCTGCTTCGCGAGACCCCCCGATTTCGTAGGGCCGTCCGGGAGACAGAACCTCGGCAGATCCGAGCCGCCCCCGGCTACGACCTCTACGCCGATAGCTCCACGGACGGCGTCGCCGACTGCACCGAGGCGACCTGCTACGTCGTGGAGCGCGTGGAGCGAGGAGAGCGGGGCCTCGTTCTTCGCATCGGGATGCTCCGCGAGTGAGCAACGCCCGCCTCGGTCTTGACACCGAGGCGGGGGCCCGTCATGTGCGGCGAAATGCTGTCGTCCGGTCGGGCTCGAAGACGTTCCGCTCCGGGACGAACCGACGCTCTTCCACGGTGAAGCGCTCAGGCCCCACCTCGATCCAGTTGTAGAGGTTGGCCGCCGCGTTCTCTGCGCGGCCTCGCGAGGAGGTCGCCGTTCCCGCACTCGCGATCACGAGCCGATGCACCGAGGCGGCGTCCGGGGTGGAACCGAGGCGAATCTCCGCAACGTGGCTGCGGTGGAGATGCCCACACAGCACGAGGTCCACGCCCGAGTCCTCCACGGCCGCGAGGGCCGCTCGCGCCCCTCTCGCTACGTCGTGGCGCCCGAGGGCGTCCAGACGCAACAGGTGGTGATGAAGCACAAGCACCCGGAACGCCTCGGTGGGCTGGGAGGCGAAGAAGTCCACCATCGCACCGAGGTGGCCGGGGCGAATGAGGCCGCCCTTGATCGTCAGGCCGTGGGCGGAGTTGAGGCCGAACACGGCCAGCCCATCCATCGCGACGCTCGGTGTGAGATCGTCCGTGATAAACGACTGGAACCGAAGCGCCGGGCGAAAGACGCGGTGGACCGGATGGTGCCACCACGCGCGCACATCGTGGTTGCCGGGCACCACGAGCATGGGCGCCTCGAATCGGTCCAGCATCGCGCGAGCCGCCGTGTACTCGTGAGGCCGCGCCCGCTGCGTGAGATCGCCTGAGACCGCCACGAGATCGAACGGCTCGCGGTTCACGTCCTCGACGATCGCGTCCACGATGCCCGGATGGGCGATCTTCCCAAAGTGGATGTCGGAGAGGTGGGCGATGCGGCGCATGGGTACCGGGCACGAGGTACGGGGGACGCCACCTGGTACCCGGTACCTCCTAGAGCAGCATCAACGACGGCTCTTGCAGGAGGTCTCTCACCTCGGTGAGGAACTCGGCGCCCGTCGCACCATCCACCACGCGGTGGTCGCACGAGAGCGTGAGCGTCATCACCTTGCCGGGCACCACCTCGCCGTTGTCCACCACGGGCACGTCGCGGATGCCACCGATGGCGAGGATGCACGCGTTGGGCGGGTTGATGATGGCCGTGAACTCCGAGATGCCGAACATCCCGAGGTTGGACGTGGTGAAGGTGCTCCCCTCCCACTCGCTCGGGTCCAGTTGGCGGTCCTTGGCTCGGGTCGCGAGGTCGCGCGTCTCGGCAGCGATTTCGGCGAGGCCCTTCGTGTCGGCGTTGCGGACGACCGGCGTGATGAGCCCGTCCGGCATCGCCACCGCGATGGCGACGTGCACGTCCCCGTGCGACCGGATGACGCCCTCCTCCTCCATCCACGACGCGTTGACCGCCGGGTGGCGGCGGAGCGCCTGGGCGCACGCCTTCGTGATGAGGTCGTTGAAGGAGATCTTCGAGAGGCCGCGCGCCTCGGTGATGGCGTTGAGTCCCTTGCGGAAGGAGACGGCCTCGCGCATGTCCACGTCCACCGTGAGGTAGAAGTGCGGCGCAGTGAACTTGCTCTGCGCCAGCCGCCGCGCGATGGTCTTGCGCATCTGACTGATGCGAGCGTCGCTGCTCTCGCGGCTCGGAACAGCCGAGCGGGCGGGCGCGGGGGCGGCCGGAGACGGAGCCGACACGGGCTGGGGCGCGACAGGCTGCGGGGCCACCGGCTGTGGCGCAGCAGGCGCGCTCTGAGCCTGCGCAACGCCGCCCTCCATTGCCGCCACCACGTCCCGCTTCACCACACGGCCATCCGGGCCGCTCCCCGGGATGGAGGCGAGGTCGAGCCCGGCGTCTTGGGCCATCTTCCGTGCGAGAGGGCTGGCTTTGATCCGCCCCCCCTCGTGGGCGGCAACAGGCTGGCCTGGTTCTGGAGCCACCGAGGCGGGACCGTCGGCCTCCGCCTCGGTGGGGTCGGCAGGAGGAGCAGGCTCAGGCGTGGCGGCGCCGTCGCCCGAGTACTGACTCAGGATGTCGTCCGCGCTCTCGCCCTCCGAGCCGAGCACCGCGATCAGTCCCCCAATGGGCACCGCGTCTCCCTCACCGATGACCTTCTTGAGGAGCACGCCGTCGTCGTAGACCTCCAGGTCCATCGTGGCCTTGTCAGTCTCGACCTGCGCGATCACGTCGCCTGCGGAGACGGCGTCCCCTTCGTCTGCGAGCCACGCGACGAGGACGCCTTCCTCCATCGTGTCGCTCATCTTGGGCATTTCAACGGCGATGGCCATCGGTACGAAAGGGATTGGGGGATGGGAAGAGAGGGATGCGGGCGGAAGCAGCAGCGGAGGGCGTCTCCCTCCGTGCCTCCTGCCCTATCCCTCCATGTAGAGAGAGCGCTTGACGGCCGCGATGGTGTCGTCCACGCTCGGCATCCACGCCTCGATGAGATTCTTGGCGTACGGCGCGGGCACGTCGGGGGCGGTGACCCGCTCGATGGGCGCGTCCAGGTAATCAAAGCACATCTGCTGGATCCGGAAGCCGACCTCCGAGGCGACGCCGCCGAAGGGCTGGCACTCGTCCACGATGACGAGGCGGTTCGTCTTCTTGACCGAGTCGACGACGTGCGTGATGGGGAACGGCCGGATCGTGCGCGGGTCGATCACGGTCGCCTCGATGCCCTGCTTCGCGAGTTCCTCGGCCGCTTCCATCGCGAGCCAGTAGCTCTTCGAGTGCGCGACGATGGTCACGTCATCGCCTTCACGGGCCACACGCGGCTCCCCGATGGGGATGATGTAGTCCTCCGCCTCGGAGACCTCGCCGCGCATCCCGAACATCAACTCGGACTCCAAAAAGAGCACCGGGTCATCGTCGCGGATGGCCGCTTTGAGGAGGCCCTTCGCATCGTCCGGGTTGGACGGCGCGACGATCTTGAGGCCCGGCACGTTGCTGTAGAGCGCCTCGACGGAGTTGGAGTGGGTCGCGCCCAACTGCCCGGCCGCTCCGTTCCCGCCTCGGAAGACGACCGGGACGTTCAACTGGCCGCCGCTCATGTAGCGGATCTTGGCCGCGTTGCTGACGATCTGGTCGAACGCGACGAAGGTGAAGTTCCACGTCATGAACTCCACGATGGGCCGGAGCCCCATCAGCGCGGACCCAATCGCCATCCCCGCGAAGCCGTTCTCGGAGATGGGCGTGTCAATGATACGGCCGGGGCCGAACTCGTCGAGCATCCCTTGTGAGACCTTGTAGGCGCCGTCGTACTCGGCCACTTCCTCACCGAGGAGATAGACCTTCTCGTCGCGGCGCATCTCCTCCGTCATCGCGTCACGGAGGGCCTCACGAAACTGTAGTTCTGCCATCGATCTGTGCAATCGGGTGGGTCCGCCTCGGTACCGAGGCGGGACCGGCTACGAAATGAAGGGGTAGTCGTCCTGGACGTAGACGTCCTCGTACATCGTCTCGACAGGCGGGAACGGGCTGTTCTCCGCGAACTCGACGGCGGCCATGACCTCGGCCTTGACCTCGGCGTCGATCTCGTCGAGCTGCTCGTCGGTCGCGAGGGCGTGCTCGGCGATGTAGAGCTTGGTCCGCACGATGGGGTCCTCGCCCTTCTTGGCCTCCATCTCCTCCTTCGTGCGGTACTTCTGAGGGTCGGACATGGAGTGCCCCCGGTAGCGATACGTCCGCACCTCGACGAAGATGGGGTGGGTCTCGCCCTTCCCATCCGCCCCGCCTCGGGCCTCGTCCGCCAGGGTCTTGAAGGCGCCGTAGCACTCGAAGAGGTCCATCCCGTCAATCACGGCGGCCTTCATCCCGTACGGGTAGCCGGACTTCCAGAGGTTGGCATCGCCGCGAGAGCGCGCGACCGAGGTCCCCATCGCGTACTCGTTGTTCTCCACGATGATGAGGACCGGAATCTTGTACAACGCGGCGAGATTAGCCGCCTCGTGGAAGGCGCCCTGGTTGATCGCGCCGTCGCCGAAGAAGGTCAGCGCGACGCCGCCCGTCTGGTTGTACTTGCACGCGAAGCCCATCCCGACCCCGACTGGGATCTGGCCCCCCACGATGCCGTGGCCGCCGTAGAAGTGCTTCTCCACGTCGAAGAAGTGCATGGAGCCTCCCTTACCGCGCGAGCACCCGTCGATCTTGCCGAAGAGTTCCGCCATCCCGGCGTTGCTGCTCATGCCGCGAGCAAGCGCGAGACCGTGGTCTCGGTAGGCCGTGATCATCGGGTCGTCCGGCCTCGTGGCCCACACGGATCCCGTGGAAACGGCCTCCTGCCCGATGTAGAGGTGGAGGAAGCCCGAGATCTTCTGCCGCCCGTACATCTGCGCGGCGCGCTCCTCAAAGCGGCGCTGGAGCAGCATGTTGCGGTACATCGCGAGCACGTCGTCTGCGGACAGACCCAGGCTCTCATGGGTGTGTCCGCTGTCCTCGAAGAAGCGAACGTCCGGGAGGGGAATTGCAGGAGACGCGCTGGGTGGTGCGTCGGCCCCGTTCGTCGCGGGGGGATCCTGGGCGGGGGCGGCCGTGGTCTTGGTCGCAGCCATCGGAGGCGGGTGATGGTCGTCGGAGTGCTGGAGCGTACCCGCACACTGCGTCGCGGGTCCGCTGAGCTCTCAAAATAGCGAGGCGGGCCCGGACGTATCCTGCCTCCCTTCCTCCCGGCCCGTGTCTACGTCGCCCTTCATCACGTCTCCAACCTCTGAGCAGGGCCTCGGCGCCGTTGTCGTCATCCCGACCTACAACGAGGCGGCCAACATTGAGACGGTCCTCACGCGCGTCCTCGCTCTGGAGGGCGAGTGGACCGTGCTCATCGTGGACGACGGCTCGCCCGACGGAACGGCGGCCATCGTGCGGAGCCTCCAGCAGCAGAACCCGAGTCGCATCGGACTGATCGAGCGTGCAGGCAAGCAGGGCCTCGGGACGGCCTACCTGACCGGCTTTCGAGCCGCGCTCGAGGCGGGCTTCGCGCTCATCTGCGAGATGGACGCCGATCTCTCGCACAACCCCTCCGATCTCGTTCGCCTCGCAGAGGCGTGCCGGGGGCCCGAGGCGGCCGACCTCGCCATCGGGAGCCGCTACGTGGACGGGGTCCGGGTGATCGACTGGCCGCTCGGGCGCCTCGTGCTCTCGTACGCGGCGGGTGTCTACACGCGGGCCGTGACCCGGCTCCCCATCCAGGATGTAACGGCCGGGTTCGTCTGCTTCCGCCGCGAGGTGCTAGAGGCCATCGATTTCTCTCGCGTTCGCTCGAATGGCTACTCGTTCCAGATCGAGATGAAGTACCGGGCGTGGCGTCGCGGCTTTCGGCTCGTGGAGGTGCCCATCGTGTTCACCGAACGGACCGAGGGGCAGAGCAAGATGAGCGGCGCCATCGTGCGCGAGGCCATCGGGAAGGTGTGGCAGTTGCGCGTCGCGGCGCTCGCGGGGAAGCTCTGACCGGTCCCGCCTCGGTACCGAGGCAGAGGACTCAGCGACCGACCACGGACGGCCGACCGGCGTCACGTCTGCTGTGCGTCGGGACCGGCTGTTGGCCGTGACACAGGCGGAGTCCATTGGTCTCAGCGAACCGGAAGGACCTCTCCGCCTCGGCACCGAGGCGGAACACAGCACCTCCTACAGACCGCCTCGGTCGCTCTCGCCTCGGCACCGAGGGGGAGCACCGAGGCGGAATACGGTGCCCACACACCGCCTCGGTCGCTCTCGATTTAGCACCGAGGCGGAGACACCAGACCCGGCTGGAACACGCGCACACGCAATGCGCCCCCGAGCCGAAGCCCGGGGGCGCGTGAGATCCCGAGAGGGATCCGGTCTGGCGACGAGCGCTTAGCGCGCGAGCGTCACGCGGCCCGTCTCGACGGTCGAGCCGATCTGGAGGCGGTAGACGTACGTCCCGGCCTGCAGGTCGCGTCCGCTGAAGACGGCGCTGTGACGGCCACCGGGGAACGTGCCCTCGGCGGGAGTCGCCACGAGGCGGCCCAGCACGTCGAAGACCTGGAGGGAGACCGCAGCCTCCTCCGGCACGTCGAACTGGAACGTCGTCGCGTCACGGAAGGGGTTCGGCCCGACGGTGGTGCCGACGGTGACCACAAAGGTCTCCATCGGAAGCTCCTCGGAGATCACGCCGATGGGGCTGATCTGCGGCGTGCCATGCTCCACGGTGCCCCAGTCCTTGGGCTTGAGGACCGTGGTGTGCGGCAGCGCGGCCAGGAACGCGGCCTTGAATTCGGCCTCATCGTGGCCGTAGGTCGCCTTGATGTACTCGTAGGAGAGCTCGTTGAAGCCGAGCGTCGGGGCGCCCTTCGAGATGGTCCGCATCTGAGACGCGTAGATGTCCGAGTCCATCGGCGCATCGTCGTCGTAGACGCCCATGCTGACGGTGTACTCGTAATCACCATCGGCGATCTCACCGGGCACACGCTGGTTGTAGCCCTGACGGAGGATCGAGTTGGCGGGGACGGTGATGGACCGGCGGGGGCGGATGAACACGCCGTTGGTGAGCAGCGCGTCCATGCTCATGCCCCAGACCTGCACGTCGCAGTCCTCGTCGGAGTCGTTCGTGATCTCCATGAACATGCGGACGAAGCCGCCTTCGGAGTCCACGGCGTACCCGTCGTAGGCGAAGAGATCCATCGCGAGGTCTTCGCAGGTCTCACCACCACCCGTCATGCCTTCGTTGAAGGTGACGCTGGCGCCCATCGGGCCTTCCACCAGGCCGTCGTACTCGCCCTCGTCCGGGGTAGTGGAGGTCGCGCTGAAGCCCGTGACCACGATGAAGTACTGCGTCTCGGTCATCAGCGACTCGTCCGCGATCTGAGAGTCCGACGTGTCGTTGAAGTCATCACTCGCGGCGATCAGGTTCGCACACGGGTCGTCCGGGTTGAAGGCGCCCTCGTAGAGGAAGAGGAAGCCATCGAAGCCAGCAACGAGGTAGTTCGTCGTGATGGTGTAGTCCCCGGCGGTGTCCACCATGAAGGGGATCACCTCATACTTGACGCCATTGCCCGTGGACGAGGTCGCACATGGGTCGGCGAAGATGTCGACGCGGGCGTAGGTCGGGTCGTCCGAGGTGTCACCGCTGATGCGAGCCGGAACGGGGAACGTGCCAAGCCCGAAGTCGGCGAGGATGTCCTCGGCAGCGATCGCGAGAAGCTGGTAGCCATCGGTCGCCGGATCAGAGAACGTGAACTGCCCGACGACACCCGTAAAGGTGAAGCCATCAGACGGGATCGCGGTCCCATCGATCATCGAGTCGTCGGCGTTGGGCACGCGGAGGGTTCCTGCGCCCGAGGCGTCCGTGACGTCGTAGTTCGTTGAGGACTCGAAGTCGCCCATGGCGTCTGTCATGAGCCCCTCGATTTCCACGAGTTCGGCCTCGTAGTCCTCGCCGTTGGCCATCAGCTCCGCGAGCGTAATCGTCTGCGCCTCCGGCACGTCGCCGTCGCCGACGATGAAGTAGCTCGTCAGATCATCGTTGTTGATCTGGAAGAGCCCCCGGAACTCGCTCGTGGTGCCGGT
>JBCCPW010000010.1:0-19142 GCA_039024735.1 Bacteroidota bacterium | reverse complement strand
GAGCGCGCCCTCGCCCACGCTGGGCAGGAACGCCTGCTTCATCTCAGCCGCGCTCTTGAGGTAGAACTGGTCGTTCTCGAAGCGCATTCGGTTCGGATCGTGCAGGTCCTTGCCGGTTTGGAGGCAGAGCAGCACGTCCTGTGCCTCGGCGTCCTCGCGGTGGATGTAGTGCACATCGTTTGTCGCGATGCACGTCACACCGAGTTCCTGGGCCCATCGCGCGAGGACGGCGTTGCACTGTCGCTGCTCCGGGATCGCGTGGTCCTGAAGCTCCACGTAGTAGTCGTCCCCGAAGATGTCGAGGTACTCCTTGAACACCTTCAGACCCTCGTCCTCGCCCTTTTTGAGGATGGTCTGGAGCACCTCGCCCTGGAGGCAACAGGTCGTCGCGACGAGCCCCTCGCTGTGCGCCCGCAAGGTCTCCTTGTCGATCCGGGGCTTGTAGTAGTAGCCGTCCGTGTTGGACAGCGAGGCGAGCTTGATGAGGTTCCGGTAGCCCGTCAGGTTTTTCGCGAGGAGGACCTGGTGGTACCGCGCCCGGTCCTGCTTGTCCGCCATCCCGCTCGGCGTGACGTAGAACTCACACCCGATGATGGGCACGATTCCCGCCGCCTTCGCGCCGATGTAAAACTCCGGCACCCCGTACAGATTCCCGTGGTCCGTGATGGCGAGTGCCGGGCTCTCCATCTCGCCTGCGCGCCGGATCAGGTTCTTGATGCGCGCGGCCCCATCGAGAAGGCTGTACTGGGTGTGACAGTGGAGATGCGAGAACGCGGACACAAACGCCGGGGTGGGGGAGAGGGCAAGATCCCGGAGGGCGCGGGCTGCCATCAAGCGCACTTATCCACAACCCAACGCGCGTGTCCGCCTCGGTCCCGAGGCGGGAGCAGGCATGGAGTGCGAACTGTCCACCGAGGCGGGAACGGGGCCGGGCTCGGGGCGGTCTCCGGGTGCGTTTCCCTCCGCCCGCATGTTTGTCCTGTACCTCGACCCCTTCCACCTCGGCGACCCGCTCTTCGCGACCAGTCTCGCGCGCGATCTCCGCGCCCGCCTCGATGCGGGAGGCGGCGGGCTCGTCATCGTCCACGGGACGGGCGAGGCAGGGGAGCGGGCCATCGAAGCGCTCGGGGAGGAGCCCATCCGGGAGGGGGGCGCGCTCACACTGGACTCCGTTCGCGCCGCCACCGAGGCGGAACGGGCGGGCCGCGATGAGAACCGGCGCCTCGTGGACACACTCAACGAGGCGGGCGTCCCGGCCGTGCGGGTGCTGGCGTCCGACCGTGGGCTCGTCCAGCCGGACGGGTCGATGGAGCGGTCGCAGTGGGTACGCGATCTCGCGAGCCGGGGCGCGGTTCCGGTCGTGCTCGCCTTTCGCGCTGGGGGAGACGATCCGCCTCGGGATCTCGATCCTGCGGCTCTGGCGGCCGAATTGGCGGGGTCTCTCGGAAATCTGCCTGTCTTCGCGCTGACCTCTCGCGCTGTGGAAACGGGCACAGACCCCGTGGCATGGCGCGATGTCCCGGTTCCTGACACCGAGGCGTTGGCGCGCATCGGATTCGGCGGGGCGCGTCTCTTGGCGGGACGGCGAGCGGCGATCCGCGTGCCAGGCGACCCGGAGGGGGTTCAGGTCGCCGTTGAGGGGACATGATCGGCCTGTAGAGCACGCAAAGGGCGGTTCGCGTTGCCGCGTCGTGCCCCGGCGAGTACCTTCCACACATCACCACCAGGGAGACTCCCCTCGTCCCTGGACATTTCCTCTCCCACCCCCACTCCCGCACTCATGGCGAACATGTACGACGACCTCAAGTCCATCATTGAGGACAGCGAGGCCGACTTCAAGAAGTTCTACGACAAAGGCAACAAGGCCGCTGGCACCCGGGTCCGCAAGGCGATGCAGGATCTCAAGGCCAAGGCCCAGGAGATTCGCACCGACGTTCAGGAGACCAAGAACTCGGACTGACCCCACGGTCCCACCGATAGCGACAGCGGCTGTGCCCCGATTGGTGCAGCCGCTGTCTTCGTTTCAGAGACTCCCTGGCGCACCCACCCACTTCCGATGCCACACTCACCGGCTCGCGCCCTCGTCCTTCTCTCACTCCTTCTTCCCGTCGCGGCGGCTGCGCAGCCCAGCGCTCCCGATACGCTGGAAACAGCCGACGGATGGATTCAAGATCTCGGCCTCCAGTTCGCCGGATCCCAAGCTCAATACCAGAACTGGCAGGAAGGCGGCGTCAATGCCCTCGCGCTGTCGGTCCAGTCCGACGGGGTCTTCTACCGCGTGACCGGCGCCATCCGGCAGGCGCATGAGCTCCGCCTTGCCCTCGGCGCCATCAAGCAGGACACGTTCAGCACTCGTAAGGCCGACGACATCGCTCGGTATGCGTTCGGACTGGAGTACGACCTCGGCGGTAGGGTCCGCCCGTCGTTCGGTCTGTCCGCTCGAACACAGTTCATCCCAGGGTTCGACTACACCCCGGAGGAGGGGGAGTACCCGGATCTCGCTCTCGAAGAGGACGGGTCGGTCCAGGTCTCGAATGCCTTCGCGCCCCTCGTGCTCACACAGAGCGCGGGTGTGGTCTACGATCCCGGAGCAGGCTTTACGGCGCGCGTCGGGCTGGGTCTCAAGGAAACCGTCGTGACCATCGAACGGCTGCGCCCGCTGTACGGCAACGCGCTCGACCAGGGCGTCCGCGTGCAGGCCGGTCTCGACACCGAGTTGAGGTTCCGAGGCGAGATCGCCCCCAACGTGACGCTGGCCAGCCGGCTCTCGGCGTTCCAGGCCTTCAACGAGGTCGGCGACGTGGAGCCGGACGTGCTCTTCGAGAACCAGATACGCATGCGGGTCAACGACTTCCTCAACGTGACGCTGGATGGGGCGCTGCTCTTCGACCGGGACATCAGCGAGGATCTCCAGGCCCGCCAGTCGCTCGCGGTGGGCCTCGCGTTCTCGCTGATCTAGCGGCCGACGGCATGTCGAACGGACACCCGCAAGCGAGACAGGTGCGGCCCTCAAGGCGTCCCGTCTCGGTTGTGAGGTTCGTCGGCGTGACAGCCCGCGTCGTGTCCCCTCAGAGGCTGTTTGGTAGAGCAAACCCCTCCCTTGAGGGAGGTGCCGACAACGTCGGCGGAGGGTGTCAGTGGGACCTTGGGGTCAGGCGAGCACCCCCACCCGCTTTGCGGGAGCCCCCTCAAGGGGGCGGCCGGGACCCAGGCGACGGCTACCCTCCAGTCTCCCAGGATGACGCATCAAGGGTGGCATTCAATCGCCCCGCCTCGGTACCGAGGCGGGGGATGCCTGACAGGTGTCTGGCGAACGCCGCTCGGTCGGCAGCCCCTGAGGCGTGAGGCGGCGGCCTGGCCTCCTTGGTCCGGCGGCGGCTCATGCGGCCGTTGCGCTGGCGCTCTGGCCCGTGCCGCTGCTCGGGATGGTGCACGCCGAGGGCGCAGCGGTCGTCGCGTTCGCGTCGTGGTTCATTGCGGGGATCGCCTCGGTAGGGGCGTTCGAGCGAGAGGAGGGGAGAGGGGCGGTCGTACGGCGACACCTCGCCCTGCTCGTCATCCCGTGGACGCTCCTGACGGTGACGGTCTTCTGGCGGCCGAACTGCGGCTACCTCCTCGGTCTGGGGCTGTTCGCCGCGATGGTGCCCCCGAGCACGCTCCTGGGCGTCGCCGTGGCCGACGTGCTCGTGTCCTACCAAGCAAAGGCACCGAGGCGGTGGCTCGTCGCGTGCGGGCTTCTGCTCGCAGCGGTCCCGAGCGCTCTCGTGCTCAAGTTCAACCCGCAGCTGTTCGTCTACAACCCGGTCTTCGGGGGCGTACTGGGGCCGATCTACGACGCAGAACTCGCGATCCGTCCGGGCTTCTTCGCGCATCAGATGGCGGCGGTCGTCGCGGCAGCAGGGGTGATGGCCGTCGCGCGATGGCGGCGGACGAAGGAGCGGAGCCCGCTCATCGTGTCTATCGCGTTGTGTTCCGTTATTGCAGTTGTAACTATCTCCAACGACCGCCTCGGGATCACCCAGTCAGAGCGGAACATCCAACGCGTGCTGTCTGCGCGTGCCGACGGCGAGGGGGTCGTGCTCCACTACCGTCCGGGCTCCATCCCGGTCGCACGGGCGCGGGCCCTCGTCACCGCCGCCGAGTTCCGCCTGTGGCAGATCGACCGGGCCCTCGGCATCGCGCCGACCGAGGCGGTCCAGATCTACCTCTACCCGGATCCTGAGACGAAGGGAGCGCTCATCGGCTCGCGCGAGACGAGCGTGGTGCCCGTGTGGCTGACGAGTCCGCAGGTCCACCTCCTGAACAGTCGCATCGACGGCGATCTCGGGCACGAACTCGTCCACGTGGTCGCCCGCGAGGTGGGAGGCACGATCACGGGCGCGACGTGGAAGATCGGGCTCGTGGAGGGGATCGCGGTGGCGCTGGAGCCGCCGGATGGGCGCCCCACACCCGAGGCTCAGGTGGTCGCGGCGCTGTCCCTCGAGTCGGGACGTGGTGGCCTCGCAGATGCCGCCGAGGCGGTGACCGGCGCCATGGACCCGCTCGGTTTCTGGACGGGTCGCGCCGCGGTGTCCTATTCCACGGCGGGCGCGTTCACCGGATGGCTCCTGCAGGAGTATGGTCCCGATCCGCTCCTTGCCGTCTATGGTGGAACGTCGTGGCGCGACGCGTACGGCGTCCGGCTGGATTCCCTCGCGACCGCCTGGAGCCGCCACCTTGGTACCCGTGAGGTCACGCCCGAGGCGGAGGCATTCACGGCGTGGCGTTTCGGCGTTCCGTCGCTCTTTGAGGTCCGGTGTCCCCATCACGTTCCGCGCTGGCGGCGTCTCTTCCGCGAGGCAGACCAGCAGTGGCGCGACGGAGCCGCCTCGGTGCCGACGTTCACGCAGGCAGGGCTCGCGACCGACGACTCGCTCTCGCGTGCCGTCGTGTACAGCCGCCTCGCGTTGGTCCAGGCGCTGGAAGGCCAGGCTGACGACTCCGCCCGAACCCTCGCCCGCCGGATGCTTCGCGCGGACACAGCCCGCGCGATGCTGTCGGCCCGTCTGGAGGTCGCCTACGCGGAGGCGCTCGCAGGCGACACCACCGGCTACGCGGAGGTTCTGGAGGCTCTGCCGCCGTACGCGGTCCAGACGGGCGCGCTGATTCGCCTCGCGGCCAAACTTCCGCCCGATGACCTCCGCCGCTACCTCCGTCCGGCGCCGGACACTACCGAGGCGGCCCGCCTCGGTGCCGCACTCGCGGAGGGCACGCCACCTGCCCGGTTCCTCGCGGGATTCCGTTGGACCGAGGCGGGGCGTCCCGATCGGGCGTGGCAGTCGGTTGCCTCGGCGCTCGACAGCCTGACCGTGCCTCTCGACGACCGCTCGACGGTCGATCTGCTCGCGGCCCGGCTGGCGAGCCTCGCGGGTGATCTACCGGCGGCCGACTCGCTCGCGGCCTCGGCGGCGCGGGGCTACATGGCCTCCGGCCGAAGCGACCCCGCCCGGCTCGCCTTCGACCTTCGCGAGCGGCTCGTGTGGTTGCGTGCCTCGCGTGAAGCCGCGGACGGGTAGCCGCGTGCCCGCCTCGGTGCGCCCGGGAGAGGCGAAGTGGGGGAGTTGCCCCGTGCGTGTGCGCCACGGGAGCCGTCTATCTTGAATCATGCGCGCTGCCCTCGCCCTTCTCGTCGCCCTCGCCGCGTGCGCCGCGCCGGAGCCACTCGACGGTGAGGAGATTCGTTCATCCACCGAGGCGGGGCCGGTCGAGACCGACGCGAGGGTCCACACCGTGCAGCTGTATCAGACCGGCGAGGAGGCGTCGCTCCCGGTTCTGTCGCTTCGCGACGAGTCCACGCTGACGCTGGAGTTCGACATCGTGAGCCCTGAGGCTCCGGGACCGCTTCGTGTCGAGTTCAGCCGAGTCGGGACCGCCGATGGCCCGGAACTCCTTCCCTCTGAGTACCTCACCGGCTTTGAGCGCGACGAGATCTTCGACGCGGAGCCGTCCAACACCACCGCGATCCCGTACGTCCACTACACGTACACCTTCCCGAATGCCGGGATCGGCTTCCGCATCGGGGGGATCTACTCGCTTCGGGTTCGCGAGCCCGGCGGCCCGGCGCTGTTCGAACGCCGCTTCTTCGTGGACGAGGGGCGCGTCAACACCGACGTGTTCATCGGGACGCGTCTGGCGGAGATCGGAGCGGTCGGTCGCGCGATCCAACCTGCCGCCCGCCTGCGGCCCATCGGAGACCTCCAGGTAGAGGATGCCTTCCGCTTCACCGTCTGCTTCTTCCGCGATGGCGACGTGGACGCGCTCCGCTGCGCACCGGAACCCTCGCTGGCCGAACTGGCCGTCTACGGGTTTTACCTCCCGCGAGATCAGGCCTTCGAGCCCGTTGCGCCCATCTACCGCCTCGATCTCGGGGTCCTAGGATTGTCTCCCGAGGTGGAAGAGGTGGATGTCGTCGCGGTGCCGCCCACGGCTCTCCTGGAACTCGATTACGCCGCGTTCGGCGGGGACATCGTCAATCCGGTCTCTCTCTCCGCCTCGGGCATCGATGCGGGGTATCGCGAGGCGGGCCGAGGCGACGACGACGCCGAGTACGTCGAGGTGACCTTCCGCTACGTCCCGCCCGGCGAGCGCGTGCTCCCGGGCGCGGTCTACGTCCGAGGCGGGTTCACGGACGGCCGGATCAGCCCGCGAGGCCGCCTGACGTGGAAGCCGGACGACAAGCGCTACGAGGGCACGGTGCTCGTCAAGCAGGGCCTCTACGCGTACGACTATCCGGCGCCTGTCGCCGACCCCTCGCGGCAGCCCGTGGCTCTGGGGCAGCCGTCCGCGTACACCGCTCTCGTGTTCTACCGCGATCTCTCGCTCTTCGCCGACCGCCTCGTGGGCGTGCAGAGCGCCGTCGCCCGCTAGCGTTGATGTCTGTCGTGTCCCGCCTCGGTGTTCTCGTTGTCGTCTTCGCGCTCGCGTCGTGCGCCCCGTCTCGGTCCGACTCCATCCGCGTCGATCGGGTCGAGATACCTCTCGGTGCGATGGACGACTCGGTGCTCACGCCTGAGCGGCTGCTCCTGACCGGTTCCGCAGCGTGGGACTGGACGACCGTCGCCGAACTCGTGCGGCGCCATGCCGTGACGGGGGAAGAGCGTGTGCGCGCCGAGGAGGTCCTGCAGTCGGGCGCGTACCTCGGCGATTCCGCTCGCGTCCTCGTGCTCTCACGGCCCGGCATCGAGGAGGGACTGGCCGACGCAGGAACGGCCTATCTCCAGTCAGCCTTCCCGTCCGACGCCGCCCCTGGACCCTTCGAGACAGACATCACCTTCGAACTGGATGGGCCCGACGGGGCCACCACCAGCCTCGCACTCGAACTCCGCGACCCAGACGCGTCCAGCACCGAGGGGGGCGTCGGCCAGCTCCTCGTGACGTGGAGCTACACCGCCCTCAGTCCCGATGTCCGCACCGACTCGGTCCGCCTGCACGTCCTGACGCGGCCTCCCGGCGGGCAGTACGAGAGTGTCGCCGCGCATCGCTTCGCCCCTCGCGATTGGCGTGGCTCTCACCGTCTGTCGCTCGTCTACGCGCCCGGTAGGCTGAGCTTTTCGCTGAATGGCGAGCCCGTTATGACGGCTCCGGTCCGTCTGACCCGCCCGGCTGGGCCGGTTTACCTCGGGAGCTATTCCCGAACGCCCACGCTCGGCCTGACGCTTGTAGACTGGACCTTCCGCGCGAGGTAGCCGCGCGACCCTCCTCTCACCCACACACGCCTTCTATGTCTCTCCGAACGCTGAGTGCTCTCGCTCTCTGTGCGCTCATCGCGGGATGCTCCGGCTCCGGCTCCGTGACCCCCCCGACTCCACCCACTCCACCACCGGCCCGAGGCGGGGGAGATGACCTCAAGCCGTACGCGGAGGTCATCAAGGACGCCGAGACCGACGATGGCCTCATCACTCTTCACCTGCTGGAGGACGGCCAGAAGGTCCTCGGTGAGATCCCAGACAGCCTGTTCGGACGCGAGATCCTGGTGGTCAGCCGCATCGCGCGCACAGCGGAGGGGCTGCTCTACGGAGGGTTCAAGGTCAACACGCAGACCGTCCGCCTCGATCGGCAGGGCAACGATGCGTTGCTCCGAACGGTCCAGTACAACATCGTGGCGAGCGACAGCCTGCCCATCGCCCAGGCGGTCGCCAACAGTTCGTTCGAGCCCGTCATCGCGAGACTGGGTGGGATGGCAGTCCGTGAGGACACCTCGATCGTGGTGGACATGACCCCGCTGTTCACCACCGACGTGCCGCTCTTCGGGCTCCCGAGCTTCTTCCGCCAGCAGTATCAGGTCCGCCGCCTCGATGACAGCCGCACCTTCCTGGAGCGGGCTGCGGCGTATCCGATCAACAACGAGTTCCGCTCGGTCCTGACCTACCAAGCACAACAGCCGCCCACGAACTCGTCCACGGGCACCCTCTCGGTCGAGATGGCGCACTCCTTCGTGCTTCTCCCCGAGGAGCCGATGAGGCCCCGCCGGTACGATCCGCGCGTCGGTTTCTTTACGGTGAACCAGATCGACTACGGCCTGGACAATCAGCAGGCCGAGACCCGTCGATACGTGACGCGCTGGCGCATGGAGCCCTCGGACGTGGACGCCTACCGGCGCGGCGAACTCGTGGACCCCGTCAAGCCCATCGTGTATTACATCGACCCGGCCACGCCGGAGAAGTGGCGGCCGTACCTGAAGCAGGGCGTCGATGATTGGAGAGTCGCGTTCGAAGAGGCCGGGTTCAGCAATGCCATCCGATCGGCTGACCCGCCCTCAGCCGAGGAGGACCCCGATTGGAGCCCCGAGGATGCCCGCTACTCGGTCATCCGCTACTTCGCGAGCGACATCCAGAACGCGTTCGGCCCGCACGTCCACGACCCTCGCAGCGGGGAGATCCTGGAGTCCGACATAGGGTGGTACCACAACGTGATGAACCTGCTGCGCAACTGGTTCTTCGTGCAGACGGCCGCTATCAACCCAGACGCTCGCGGGCTTGAGTTCTCCGACGAGGTCATGGGGCGGCTGATCCGCTTCGTGAGCGCGCACGAGGTGGGGCACACGCTCGGCTTCCCGCACAACTTCATCTCGTCCAACGCCTATCCGGTGGACAGCCTCCGCTCGCCGACCTTCACCGCGACTCGCGGGACGGCGCCGAGCATCATGGACTACGCGCGCTTCAACTATGTCGCGCAGCCCGGCGACGGCGTGACCAACCTCATGCCGGACGTGGGCGCCTACGACAAGTGGGTCACGAAGTGGGGCTACACCTACTTCCCCGATGCCGAAAGCGAGGAGGAAGAGCGCGCGATGCTCCAAGAAATGACCGCCGAAGCGCTTCAGGACCCTGTCAATCGCTACGGGGCTCAGATGTTCGATCCGCTGGACCCCCGCTCCCAGTCCGAGGACCTCGGTGATGACGCCGTTCTGGCCTCGACCTACGGCCTCGCGAACCTGAAGCGCATCATGCCCAATCTCACGGACTGGGCCGTGGATGCGGGTGAGGAATACGCCAGCCTCGGTGAACTCCACGGCCAAGTGGTGGGGCAGTGGAACCGGTACCTCAACCACGTGGCGCGAAACGTCGCGGGAGTCTACTCCGACACCAAGCTCGGCGGCGACGACGGCGTCGTGTACACGCCCGTCCCGGCGGACAAACAGCGCGAAGCCGTCGCCTGGATCGTCGAGAACGGCCTCACCACGCAGGACTGGCTTTTGGACGCCGACATGCAGGCTCGGTTTGAGCCGGCCGGTGCCGCCAACCGGATCCTGTCGCTTCAAGCGGGCGTGGTCGCGAGGCTCCTCGACGTGCAGCGCCTCGGTCGGTTGAGCGAGCAGGCGTGGCGCAACCCGTCGGAGGCGTACTCGCCGATGGATCTCTTCACCGACCTGCGCACAGGCGTGTGGAGCGAACTGGAGGACGGGTCCGAGATCGACGCGACGCGGCGGGCCCTCCATCGCGCCCACATCAGCGCGCTCGCCAGCCTCCTCCGGGCCGAGGCGGGCAACGTGGCGCGGGATCCCCAGCGTCAGGTCTACCGCGTTCTCCCGGCCCAATTCTCTGACATTCAGGCCCTAGCCCGAGGCGAACTCCTCACCCTCCAGGAGGCCTCCGAGGATGCCCTGCGTCGCTACCGAAACGACAACATGGGCCGTCTCCACCTGGAGGACATCCTCGCACGAATCGAGGACGCCCTCGATACGGACGACTAGCCTGAGCAGGTGACGCGTCCGGTTCGTGCCGAACCTCCGTGTCGCCGCCCGCCTCGGTGCCCCGATGGGAACACCGAGGCGGGCGGTTTCGGTTCACCGCATCCGTCCCGGACCACCCCGCGTCGCCACGCGTCTCGCTTTCATGGACCTCGCTGCTGCTCATCCCGATGTGCTCGTGCTGGTCGGCACCCAGACCGGCAACAGCGAGACCGTCGCCGACGCCGTCGCGGAACGGCTGGCCGATCTGGGCTTCGACGCCCACGTCGTGGACATGGCGGAGGCGTACCCCGAGATGCTCACCGACTACCGCCAGGCGGTCGTCGTGATGTGCACCTGGGCCGACGGGACCTTCCCGGACAACGGCAAGGACTTCGAGGATGCACTGCCCGTCATCGCGCCCGACCTGGCGGATCTCGCGTTCGGGATCGTGGGGCTGGGGGACCGCGAGTATCACCCGTACTACCAGACGGCCGCGCGATGGCTTCGCGACCGCCTCGGTGAGTACGGTGGGACCGAGGCGGTGCCCTTGCACGAGATCGACGGGACGCCAACGCCGGACGACATCGCGGGAGCCCTCGCGTGGACCGACCGCATCGCGACGGCCTTTGCCGCCCTCCCCGCCTCGGGATGACGCTGAGTGATCTGACGCCGGAGACGGTTCGGTTCCGCACGTCGGACGAGGTGATCGGCGACCTCCGGGACGCGTGCGAGGCCAACCCGGATCTCGCCTCGTTCGAGATCATCGGCGAGAGCGAAGAGGGCCGACCGATTGCCGGCATCACGCTCGGTTCCGGCCCCCGTCTCGTGACGCTCGTGGCGGGAGCTCACGCGGACGAACCCATCGGACCCGAAACGCTCCGGCACCTGATCGTGGACGGCCTCGGGTCTCGCGACTGGGGCGCCGAGGTGGGAGGGCTCGCATCCCTCTTTGAGCGGGTCACGTTTCGCATCATCCCGCACGTCAACCCCGACGCCGAGGCGCGAAACCAGCCGTGGATCTCGCGCTGGAACGCCCTCGCGGAGAATCCCGCCGCGTTGCTCGGTCTCTTTCTGCACGAGCGACGCCGCGAGCCTCCCGGCCGCGACATCGAGTTCGGGTACCCCGCGATGCGGGCTGAGAACCGCGCCGCCACCGAGTTCCTGTTCGCGCCCGGTCCGCCGCTTGCCATCCATGCCAGCCTCCACGGGATGGCCGTCTCCGAGGGGGCGCTTCTCCTGATCGAGAAGGAGTGGCTGCGCTCGCCTCGGTGCGCGCCGCTCCGGGACGGCTTCGTCCGTGCAGCACGGGCTGCCGGTCTCCGTCTCCACGATCACGACCGAGGCGGAGACAAGGGCTTTCGCTACGGTGGGCCGGGGTTCTGGTCCACCCCGGAAGGCGCCGCGATGCGTGCCCATTTCGACGCCATCGGCGACACCGAGACGGCGTCGCTCTTTCACCGCTCCAGCATGGAGCAGGCGATCCACGTCAGTGGAGGGCACCCGCTCTGCCTCGTGACCGAACTGCCGCTGTTCGTGCTCGGCGCGGAGTACCCACACGAGCCGGGCATCGCGGCGCTCTCGGCAGAGTTCGCTCGCACTCGCCCCGATCTGCTTCAGGCTGCCACCGAGGCGGATGGGCAGGCCCGCCTCGGTGAAGCGGTCGAGCGCTTCGGCATCTGGACGCTGGGCCCCACGACGGCGGTTCGGCTTCATCTCACGGTGCTGGACCTCGCGCTCGGCGTGTCGGGAAATGGGTAAGTCTCGCATCCACGAGACCTGTCCCTTGCGATGCGGGCCACGGCCGTCGAACTTGAGTCGTTCTCACCACCCCCTTCGACCCGTGCACGTGCGCCTTCTGTCTCTTCTTCTGATCGTCTCTCTCGCCTCGGTGACCGCTGAGGCGCAGAAGCCTCCCGCGCCGAACGCGCTCGAACTTGGCTCTGACCCCTCCCTGGCAGAGCTCATGCCCACGGCCGACGGCTTTGCCAGCCAGCGAACCGGCCGGGCTCTGACGCTGACAGGACTCGACAAGGTGGTGCGCCCGGCGTCCCCCGAGGCGATGGCACGCGAGTTCCTGAGTGGGCACGAGAACGTGTTGGGCCTTCGCGAGGTCGACATGGAGCTCACGCGCGTCCGCGAGGGCCTCGCGGGCACGACCGTCCGGTTCCAGCAAACGGTCAACGGCGTGCCGGTGTGGGGGACCGATACGGCGGTGTCTCTCGATCTCCAGAACCGAGTCCAGGCCGTGTTCAACGGCGCGCGCGATGTCGGATCCGTGGTGACGGACCCGGTCGTGCCCGCCGAGGCGGCCCGGCAATCGGCTCACACCTATCTCGGCGTCGAGGGGGATCTGCACTTCGATGAGACCGCGCTCGTGGTGTGGCCGGGCGATGAGGCCACGCGCCTCGCGTGGCAGATTCAGGTGCACGCGGCGCAGCCGACGGGTGAGTGGGAGGCCATCGTGGACGCCGAGACGGGCGAGTTCCTTCGCGTCGCAGACCGCACCCTGTACCACGGCACTCACGATCCGACGTCTCCCGACCGGGTGTCTCCGCCCCACCCGATGCTGTTCCGTACCGATGGCACGGGCTTCATCTTCGATCCCGACCCGCTCACGCGTGCGGGCGTTTCCTACGGCACGGCTGGCTACGTGGATGGTGGGGATGCCAACACGCCTCAACTGGAAGCCGCGCGGGTTCAGGTCACGCTCAGAGACGTGACGCTCGTTGGGAGCACGTATGAGCTCAGCGGTCCCTGGGCCGAAATGGTGGACTGGGAGGCTCCGTTTAAAGGAACCTTCGGGCAAAGCACGCCGGACTGGTCCTTCACGCGGGACAACGACGCCTTCGAGGTCGCAACGGTGTACTGGCACATCGACAACTACATGCGGTACGTGAATGAGACCCTCGGCGTCCCGGCGGTGCCACAGGCCTACACGTCCGGTGTCCGGTTCGACGCCCACGGTGTGAATGGGTCTGACAATTCCTTCTTCACCTCGGGCACCGACCGTCTCAGCTTCGGGGAAGGCTGCGTGGACGATGCGGAAGACGCGGACGTGGTCATCCACGAACTCGGACACGGCCTGCACGATTGGCTCTCGGGCATCTCCCAGGTGGACGGGCTCAGCGAAGGCCTCGCGGACTACATCGCCGCGAGCTACACCCGGGGCCTTGCGCTGCTCTCTCCGTCCGACCCCTCCTACAACTGGGTCTTCAAGTGGGACGGGCACAACCCCTGCTGGGGCGGACGCACGGCGGGGCTCACGGGCGGTTTCCCGTCCGGCTTCCTCCCGCACGGACGCGGGCAGCACTGGGCGAGCTCCCTCATGCGCGTCTGGAATGTGATCGGTCAGCAGCGCACGGACACCGCCGTCTTCGAGGGCATCGCGATGACCAACCGCACCTCCGGCCAGCCCCAGTCCGCGCAGGCCGTCCTCCAGGCGGCCGCCAACCTGGGCTACAGCCAGGCCGAAATCCAGACCTTCTTCGACAGCTTCGTCCAGCAGGGCTATCCGAACCTCACGATGCCCGTCGCGAACGAGCCGGAGGGCGCCAACGTCCTCAACGAGGCCATCGAGGTGTCCACCCCGCGCCCCAACCCGTTCTTCGGCACGACCGAACTCGACGTGCGCGTCGAGCGCTCCCAGCACGTGACGGTGGAGGTGTTCGACGCCCTCGGGCGCCAGGTGGCGGTTCTGCTGGATGAGCCCCTCGTGGCAGGTCGTCGCTACCCGATGACCGTGGACGGCCAGAACCTCGACGCCGGTGTCTATCTCGTGCGCGCCCGAGGCGAGACCATCGAGACGACCCGGCGCATCCTCCTCACGCGGTAGACCTCATCCGCCTCGGTGCAGCAGATCCACGCACCGAGGCGGAAGAAGACCCCTCACACAACGGGAGCCTCCAGCAATCGGATGGCTCCCGTTGCGGTGTTGAGTTCGGCCATCACACCGAGGGGGAGCGTCCACTTGTCGGTCTGGTGACCGAACGGCGCCCCCATGATCGCCGGGATGCCCAACGGCTCGATGTGGTGGCGCAGCACGTCCACCAACTCGAACCGGCCGATGCCGTCCTCCTCGGGGACACAGCCGCGGCAGCTTCCCATCAAGAAGCCCGTGAGACCGCTGAGCAGGCCCGCCTGTGCCAACTGGGTCATCATGCGATCCACGCGGTACACGTCCTCGCGGATGTCTTCGAGGAACAGGATGTGTCCCTCGAAGGACGGCAGATACGGCGTCCCGGCCATCGCGCTGAGGACCGTCAGGTTGCCCCCGATGAGTCGCCCTCGCGCACGGCCGGGGCGAAGGATGGAGATGCCGCCTTCGTCGGAGTCCGGGCTCAACTCGATGGGCGGTGTGTCCCCGAAGAGCAACGGACGGACGGCCTCCACCGTGAAGTCGTTGAGTGTGGAGAGCGCATTCGGCCCGTGAAACCCGACGAGACCCGTCCGCGCGTGCAGCGCGAGCAGAAGCGAGGTCACGTCGGAGTACCCCATCACGACTTTCGGGTTGGCGCGGATCGTCGGCCAGTGGAGGTGCGGGAGGGCGCGAGCGCATCCCCACCCGCCTCGGATCGTCACGATCCCTGCGACCGAGGGGTCCTCGAACGCTCGGATCAGATCCGCCGCGCGATCCTCGTCGGTTCCTGCGAGGTAGCCGTGGCGGTCCAGCACGTGCTCTCCCACGACCGTCTCCAGCCCGAGCGACGCCATCGCGTCCCGGGCCCGTTCCACTTGCTGCTCCCGGACGATTCCAGCGGGTGCGAGGAGTGCGACGGTATCGCCAGCCCGGAGCCGCGCCGGACGGACGGGTGCCGGTGTCTCCACCCGCCTCGGTACCGAGGCGGAGGCGGTAGAGGGAAGGGCGAGGGCCGTGCCGCTGAGGGCAGCGCTCTGGAGAAACCGGCGGCGAGAAACGGGAGGCATCCCGAAGTCTACGCGCGAATCGCTCCATCCCGCGCCCGTAGCTTCTGGAACTCTCTCCCTCCAGTATGTCCTCTCCGTTTGCTGAGCGTCCGGTCCTCGTGACTGGGGGCGCCGGATTTATCGGGTCCCACGTCGCCGACGCTCTCCTCGCTGACGGCCACGCGGTGCATGTCCTTGACGATCTCTCGGGAGGTGTCCGCGAGAACGTTCCGCCGGGTGCTGTCTTTCACGAACTGGACGTTCGCGGGGATGCCGTCCGCGATCTCTTCGCGGAGCATCGGTACGGGGCCGTTGCCCATCTGGCAGCGCAGATGGACGTTCGCCGAAGCGTGGCCGATCCCGTCTACGACGCGAGCATCAACGTCCTCGGGCTGCTCAATCTCCTGGAGGCCGGGCGCCAGAACGGACTGCAGAAAGTCGTGTTCGCCTCCACGGGCGGCGCGATCTACGGAGACCCAGACCCGGCGGTCAACGAGGGCGGGCCCCAGCCGGAGACCCACCCACAGCTTCCGCTTTCGCCCTACGGCATCACCAAGCTCGTCTCGGAGCATTACCTCCGGTTCTACCGCGAGACCCACGGCATCGAGTCGGTCTCGCTTCGCTTTGCCAACGTCTACGGGCCGCGCCAGAACCCGCACGGCGAGGCCGGGGTGGTCGCCATCTTCGCGCAGATGCTCCTTCGCGGGGAGCAGCCGATCATCAACGGACCCGGCACGCAGACGCGCGATTATGTCTTCGTGGGAGACGTGGTCCGCGCGGTCGTCGGGGCGCTTGCGCACGAGGGAAGCGACGTGTTCAACGTCGGCACCGGCATCGAGACGGAGGTGAACGAACTCTTCCGTCACCTCAACGCACTCACCGAGGCGGGAGCGCCGGAGCACCACGGCGAGGCCAAGCCCGGCGAGCAGCAGCGCTCCGTCCTCGACACGAGCAAGATCCATCGCGCCCTCGGTTGGCAGCCGACCGTCGCCCTCGAAGACGGTCTCCGGCAGACCGTGGACTGGTTCCGGTCCCGCGTGTAGCCCGCTCCGATTCGACATGCACCGCGTCCACCTTCGCGACTTCGAGGGGCCGCTCGACTTGCTGCTCTTCTTCATCCGTCGGGATGAGGTGGACATCTACGACATCCCCATCGCGCGGATCGCAGACGAGTACCTGGAGACGGTCCGCTTGATGCAGGTGCTGAATCTGGACGAAGCCGCCGAGTTCATTTACACGGCGGCGTTGCTCATCCAGATCAAGGCGCGCATGCTGCTTCCGCGAGCGCCCGTTGACGAGGGCGAGGAGCCCGCCGATCCTCGGGCGGAGTTGGTGCAGCGGCTCCTGGATTACATCCGGTTCCGCGAGGCCGGAGAGCGCATCGGCGAGCGGTTCGAGCAACGGCAGCGGCACGCCCCCCTCGGGGCCGCCAACGACGAGCGCGCCCGCCTCGGTGCTGACTCGCAGGAGGTAACCTACCGCGCGACGCTCTTCGATCTGCTCTCGGCCCTCGGTGCTGCACTGGAGCGGTCCGCGGGCCGTCGCGACCCCATGGAACACGAGGTCGCCGGAGAAACGGTCCACGTGGCGGAACAGAAGGCATGGGTGCTCGCGGAGTTGACCGCACGAGGCGCTCGCGTCCCCTTTCGTACGCTGGTCGAGTCCCGCTGCAAGTCGTTCATCATCGCGACGTTCCTCGCGGTGCTGGACCTGCTCCAGCGGCAACGCGTCGCGCTCCGTCTCGGTGTGGATCCCGACGACTTCGCGCTGGAAGCGGTGCCTCAGACCGAGGCGGAGCCCCCGGCCCTCGCGGCATAACCCGTCGGATTCTATCCCCACCACCGCCCATGCTCGTTGTCCCGCCCGACCGGATCGCCACGGACGAAGGTGCTCGTCTCGATCAGTCCGTCGAGGCGCTCATCTTTGCGTCGGACACCCCGCTGCAGGCCGACGACATCGCGCAACTGCTCGGCGAGGTCACAGGTCGGGTCACCGAGGCGGGCGAGGTGGAGCGCGCCGTGGAGCGTCTCAACGCGAGCTACCGCGAGACGCATCGGGCGTTTCGGGTGGAGCGATGGGGGGGAGGCTACCGCCTCGCGACGATTCCGGAGCAGGCGGGGACGGTGAAGGCGCTCTTCGCGAAGGAGGACGAGCAGCGGCTGAGCCGGTCGCTTCTGGAGACCGTTGCCGTTATTGCATACAAGCAACCTGTGACCAAACCCGAGATCGAGCACGTTCGAGGCGTATCGGCGGACTACGCCCTCCGGCAGCTCCTCGAACGCGGGTTTGTCGAGATCGCGGGCCGCGCCGAGGCCATCGGACGCCCGTTGCTCTACGCCACGACGGACCGCTTCCTCGACCAGTTCGGCCTGGAATCGCTCGATCATCTGCCCACGCCTCGCGAGGTGGAGGAGATTCTCGCCGATCCTCGCTTCTCCCGAGATCGAGCCCAACTCCTCGCCGAGTGGGCAGCCGAGAATCAGCCGACCCCCGAGGCGGTGGATTCATCCGAACCGGTCGACACACGGCTCCGCGTGGTCGTTTCTTCGGACTCTCCCGATCCCGCCGCAGCCCCCCCTCGGGACGCAGCCGATGGCTGACCGCAAGCACGCCCGCCACGTCAAGGGCCGCAAGCGCGCGATGCGCAAGCGGAAGGGCAGGGGGGCGTCCACGCAACCGGCTCCCGCGTCGCTGCCTGCCACGGGCGAGGTGCGTCTCAATCGGTTCCTCGCGAGGGCGGGCGTCGCAAGCCGCAGAGCCGCCGATACGCTCATCGCGGAGGGCCGCGTTCGGGTCAACGGCGATGTGGTGACGGCCATGGGCACGAAGGTGAAGCCCTCGGACCGAGTGGAGGTAGACGGCCAGCCCGTCGCCCCGGCTGGACTTGTCTACGTGCTGCTCAACAAGCCGAAGGACACCATCACCACCGCGAGCGACGAGAAAGGCCGCCGCACGGTCCTCGACCTCGTGGACCTCGACGGCACCGAGGCGGACGCTCTGTTCCCTGTCGGGCGCCTCGACCGGGACACGACGGGCGTGCTGCTTCTCACCACTGACGGCGATCTCGCGCATCGACTCATGCACCCGCGCTACGGCGCTCCCAAGCTGTACGTCATCACCACGCGCTCGCCTGTCACCGGGGATCAGGTCGATCAGCTTCGCCAGGGGGTCCGCCTCGACGATGGACCCGCGAAAGCCGATCAGGTTGGATACGTGGATCCGAAGGACAAGACCCGCATCGCGCTGGCCCTGCACGAGGGCCGGAACCGGCAGGTCCGCCGCATGATGGAGGCCCTCGGCCACGAGGTCCTCGCATTGGACCGAGTCGGGTACGCCGGTCTCGATCTTCGCGGCCTCCGTCGCGGTCGCTGGCGCCGACTCCACGACCACGAAATCAACGCGCTCCGGCGCTCCGTCAAGCTCAAACCGATTGTGTTGTAGGGCCACGTGCCGCCGGGTACTGCTCGGCCCCAGGCCCCATCCCGCCTGCCCCGATGAACAAAATCGCCTTCGAAGGCCTGACCTACGACGACGTCCTGCTCGTCCCCGCTCGGTCGGCCGTGATGCCTCGCGAGGCCATCACGCGCTCGCGCTTGACGCGGTCCATCGACGTCAACGTGCCCATCGTCTCCGCCGCCATGGATACCGTCACCGAGGCGGACATGGCCATCGCGATGGCGCGAGAGGGAGGGGTCGGCATCCTACACAAGAACGTCATCCCGGAGAAGCAGGCCGCTTTCGTGCGTCGCGTCAAGCGCAGCGAAAGCGGGATGATTCAGGATCCCATCGTGCTGCATCCCGAGCACACGGTGGGGGACGCGAGGCAGCGGATGGCGCACTACCACATCGGCGGGATCCCCGTCGTGGACGATGCTGGGCATCTCGTGGGCATCGTGACCAACCGCGACCTGCGGTTCGAGCACGACGGGTCGGTCCGCCTCGGTGCGGTCATGACCTCGGCCCCGCTTGTGACAGCACCCGTCGGGACGACGCTGGACCAGGCCGAGGACATCCTCCAGGAGCACAAGAT
>JBCCPW010000009.1:0-21417 GCA_039024735.1 Bacteroidota bacterium | reverse complement strand
TTGCGCCCGCGCCGGATGCCGCGGATCCCGCGAAGCACGCCGTACTCGGAGACCTGCGCGATGGCACCGAAGCCCTCGCGGCTGATGGCCGGCCACGACACGCGCTCGTTCTTCCGCCGGATACCGCGGTGGAACATCAGCCCGAACGACAGTTCCTCGCCTTCGGGAAAGCGAAGCTGACGGAAGGGAATCGCCAACTCTGCGCTCCACCCGGTGTCGTCGATGTGAGTCTCGGAGCGGAAGACCGCGTCCCAGGAGAAGCTGTCGAACGTGATGTTCTCGTCGGTGATGAGCGCGTCGTCCTGTGTGCCGAGGGCGTTGATCTCGAAGAGGTACGCGTTCCGTCCGTCACGGTAGGTGTCCAGCCCGATGTAGAGGTGGTCGTCGTCGGCGTTGGGGCCGCCGCGCACGAGGTTGCGGGCGCGGATGAGATCCGGGTTGCGGTCCCGGTTGCGGAACGCGAAGTAGAGGAAGTCCCGGTCGTAGGCGACGTACACCTCGGTCGCCTCGGTGGCGGCCGCACCGACCTGGGGAAAGACCTGTGTGAAGGCCGTCACGGGCGCGATCTCGACCCAGAGCGCGTCGTCCAGGCGCCCGTCGATCCGAGGCGGGGCCTCCACGAAAGCGGCCGTCACCGTGCGGTCGGTGGGGTCTGCCGATTGCGCGAGGGCGGGCGAGGCGGCAACGGGGACGACGAGGGTGAGCGCCGCGAGGGCGAGAGAGCGCGTCATGAAGCGCGAGGAGAGGCCGGGAGAAAAGACGAGAGGTTGTCTTCTGAGCTTAGAGGTTCGGATGGGGCAGGACCCAAGATTTCGGCCTGAGGGTACGCGGCTGTTGCGTGAGGTCCACGTCGGGATCCACGAGGGGTTGGCTCGGGCGGCCGTTGAGGCTCACGTACACCTCGGCCCGAACCTCCACGTCGGCGTAGCCCGCCTCGCGGAAGCGATCCTCCACGTGGTGTGCGTACTGCCAGACAAAGTCCGGCTGGACCGCCATCCGTCTCTCCTGGAACGGCGTCAGGTCGTCGCTGGGGAGCACCGTCCACTCGCGCCCGGAGCCGGGATCCCGGACGTGGAAGCTGGCAACGCCGGTCCGCTGCGTGACCATGACGTGCCACGCGAAGCGGTAGCCCTCGTCGGTCCAGAAGCGGTCGCCGGGATAGAGCCAGTGGCGGAACGGGAGGAGCACCTGAACGGCCAGCCAAACGGCGACGCCTGCCGCCACCCATCGCGAGGTGCGCACGGGCGGGCGGGGTCGTTCCGCCTCGGTACCGAGGCGGGACAGAGAAAGGAATGGAATCTGGCTCCGTTTGGTCGATGACGGAGTACCAGAAGAATTCCTCCCCTCTCGTCCGGGAGGGGGCTTTCTAGGAAGGGAACGAGCAAGAAGCAAGCGAACTCGCCCTAGCCATGCCGTCAACGCCCGCCACTCGTCGGGCTCGAAGAAGACCAGCGCGGCCACCATCATCACGAACGGAAACACGCCGATGGTGAACAGCGCGTACGTCATCGCGTGGAAGACCAGCGCGGCGGCGTAGGCCCACGGACGGAGCCTCCGGACGGAGAGCGCGAACGGCACGAGGAGGTCGAACGCCGCGCCCGCCCACGAGAACACCCACGGCATCCACTCCAGGTCCAAGAGCGGCCCGATCACGGGGAGGCCGCTTCGTGCAGGGAGCCAGATCCGCAGCGGCATCGCGTCCACGAGCCAGTCCGGGTGCAGCTTCGCAACGCCCGCGAGAACGTAGACCATCCCGATCTGCACACGGAGCGCCGTCACCGTCCATCGCGGCACCGAGGCGGACGGGACGCGCCCGGGCACGAGCGCGGCGTCCATCGGGAGGGCGAGCATCAGCAGCCCCACCACGGTCACGAAGTAGTAGTGGTTCAGGTACGTCGTCGCGTCGATCAACTCGACGTACGTGAACGCTGCAACGAACAGCGCCATCCAAACGCGCCAGCCGCGACCCACCGCAAACCCGAGAGCGGCAACGAGGGCGACGACCAGAAGCCCGTTCACTGCCCAGAGCGGGAGGGGCTGCACCCACCCGAAGCCAGGGTACGTGAAGCGGACGGCGGGCTCCACGTAGAGTGGACCGGCCCAGCCGAGCAGCAGAAAGCGCACGAGGCTCGCCGCCATGACCAGCCCGAAGCCGAGGCGGAAGACGCCCAGGACGATCGGGCTCTCCGGTGCCGCGAGCCACGTGCGGAGCCTCGCCGCCCAGGGTCGACGGCTGGAGTCTGGCGTCATCGGGAGTCGGCCCGCCTCGGTGCCGAGGCGGGGAGAGCTGGGACCAGACTCCAGGTCATCCCGAGTCGCCGTCGTTGTCGCTGAAGGTGATGCTCACGCCGAGCCAGTTCGCCATGTCCACCTTGACGATCCGCAGCAGGTCGCCTGCCTCGTCGTAGACCGCGCGCACCGCCTCGGGGTCGGTCTCAATGGAGGTGCGGAGCGACGCGTCCAGCGCGCCAATGGCGGCGTCGGTCTCGTCGATCTGCGCGAGGACTGCCGCACCGACGGGCTGGCCGTCGATCTGCGCATCGAGTGCGACGAGGTAGTCGTCCAGGCCAGTGCCGTCGCCGGAGGTCATGAGGGCGCGAAGGCCTGCGAGCGTCTCGCGATAGACCGCGATGGACTCCTGCGCGTACGGGGCCTCGACGAGTTCAGGACGAGGGTCGCTGTTGGGGTCCTCCGGGTTTCGCGCGATGCCCATCGGACGGCCAATGGCGATGTGGCGAAGGTCCTCCGCGACCATCGCGATCTCGTTGACGATGCGGGAGACGCTGCTCTGGAGGTTGCGCCCCTCGGTATCGGCGGCGACGAACATCCCGATCTCGTCGCCTCCGGTGGCGCTCCACTTGGTCTCCAGTGCCTCGGCCTGCCCCCGGATATCCTCGGAGATGGCGAGAGCGTAGGCGCGGCGCCGCTCGTCCTGAAGGTCCGCCAGCGGGTCGGCCCCTGCGAAGAGGAGATATTCCAGCGCGGGGAGGCCTCGGGCGTTGGAGCCTCGGCTCTGGATGAACGCGAGGTCGATAGGGTCACTGCTCGAGAGAGCGTCGGTCACGGCGTCCACGTTCGCGGGCCGCGTGGCGATGCGGTTGTGGTAGAGCCCGAACTTGACGCCGGGCAGGTTCAGCGCGGCCAGCCGCGGCCAGGAACGCGCGGCGGTCCGCCACGCCTGCTGCGCGCTCGCCAGCGTCGTGGCGGTCGGGTTCGCATCCAGGGCGCCGATGGTGGTTTCCAGCGCCGTGGCGTCGGTGACGAACTGGGCGTGGACCGGCGTGATGACGCGCGTGGCCATGTCGGAAAGCATGGCGCGGCGCACATCGGCACGGGCGTCTCCGTCATCGCCCGTGTCGCAGGCGGCACCGAGGGCAAGAAGAGCAAGCAGGCCGAGGGCGGCCCCGAGGCGGGCGGTCATGCGGAAAAGAGTCGTGGGGTCTCCACCTCGGGACCGAGGCAGGCACCGAGGCGTGCGGACCCGGTCTAGAGAGAATGGAGGAAGCGGACGAGGTCGTCGCGCTCGTCGCGGGGGAGTTCACGAAACTGCTCGCGTGCGGCCTCTGCCTCGCCGCCGTGCCAGAGGATGGCCTCCACCACGCCGCGCGCGCGTCCGTCGTGGAGCAGGGTCATGTGGCCGTTGACGGTCTCGAAGAGCCCGAGGCCCCAGAGCGGGGGCGTCCGCCACTCGCTGCCGCTGGCGTCGAACGTCGCGAGGTCGTCCGCAAGGCCGTCGCCCATGTCGTGGAGGAGGAGGTCGGTGTAGGGCCGAATGGTCTGTCCAGAGAGCGCGTCCGCGACGGTGCTGGTGCCCGTTCGCATCTCCGGAATGTGACAACTCGCGCAGCCGATGGCGGTGAAGAGGTTCTTGCCTCGCAGCACCTGCGGATCGTCCCAGTCTCGGCGGGCGGGAACGGCCAAGGTGCTCGCGTAGAGGGTGGTGTGCGTGAGCGCGTCGTCCACGATCTCCGGCGAGCCGCCATTGGGCGCCTCGTTGCATCCTGCGGGCGCCTCGGTGCAATTCTCTTCGCTGAAGAGACTGCTCGTCAAGCCCATGTCGCCGTGGAAGGCACTCGCGACCTGCTGGCGAACGGTCGGCTGCTCTGCTTTCCAGCCGAAGCGACCGATCACATGTTGCTGCTGGGCGACGCTCCAGACGCGGTTGGCGCGGCCGGAGATGCCGTCGCCGTCGCGGTCGTTGGGATCCTCGCGCGCGAGGAGGTCGGCTTCGGGGACGGCGTCGAGAAGACCGAGGCCGGAGAGGTGGTTCGCTACGCGGGCGGAGACGGAGACGCCCGTGATGGGTCCGTAGGCGGTGTCCTCGAACTGGACAAGCGGCTTGCGCAGGCTGTAGGACGTGCCGTCCGCGAAGGTGCCCGTGATCTCCTCGTAGCGGATGACGGGCGTCGCCTCGGGGTCGAAGCCGAGGATGGCGGCGTCCTGGATCTGCGTCCCATAGCTCGGGTCGCCGACTGGGCTCCCGAACGCGTCCACCTGACCCGGCACACCGAGGCGGATGATCCAGCCGGTCGGGCGCTCCCCGTCGAACTCTGGGGCGCGCCCGCGGCCGTCCTTGAAGTGACAGGCCGCGCAGGAGCGCGCGTTGAAGAACGGCCCGAGTCCGTCGCGGGCCGTCGTGCTCGCGGGCGACTGTACCCAGTTTTGGTTGAAGAACGAGTTGCCGACCCCGAAGAACCGTTCTTCCTCGCGGGAGAGCTGCGGCGCGGGCAGGCCAAAGGCGTTCTCCCCGCTGTTGAAGACGGTCACCTCGCCTCCCGAGAACTCCTCGCCCACCTCGGCAATCAGGCGTCCGTCGGAGTCACATGCGGCGCCCATCCAGACCCAGAGCGGGACGGTGAGCAGCGCGAGAAGACGTACCGCGCCCCCACCGCGAGACGGGCGGTGGGGGCGGGAGGCTCTGGGGACGAGCGGGCGACGCACGGGAGGACTCAGTCGGGGAGCTCGTTGTTGATGATGATGTCGATCGCAGCAGCGGCAGTCACGAAGGAGTCGCCGAGATCCTGAAGAGCATCCACGGCGTCCAGGACGACGGTCTGCTGGTTGATGATCGCGCGGTCGAACGGATCGGGGATCGCATTCACAGCCGTTAACGCCGCCGATGTGTTGGAGTTGACGGTGCCCGCCACATCCCCGTCCTCTTCAGCGACGACGTCAGCGAGGGAGGTGCCGCTCACCACGGAGCCGTCCGTGCGAGTGTACGACCCGCGCCACACGTTGGCGATGCCCTGTGCGTTGGTCACGATGTCGCGGTCGGTGTTGTCCGCGAAGCACGAGTGTTCGTCCTCCTGGTCCTGGTTGTTGACCGCAACGAACATCCGCTCCACGGCGAGTTCGCTCTTGGCGAGCGTGCCGATGCCGGTGAACACATCGGCGAGCGCCTGGTCGGGATCCTGCGCGAGGAACGTCGCGCGGTAGTTGCCGGACTGACCCGGCGCCCACTCGTCCACGAGCTCACCGAGGTGGACGAGGAGAAGGTCGGAGACAACGCGGAGATAATCCGCGCGGCGGTTGGCATTGACCTGGGTGGTGTAGTCCGTGAACGGGCGGTTGCCCGGGCCGGTCTCGCTCAGGTCTTGCCCCCAGAGAAGAAACTCGATGGCGTGGTAGCCGATGGAAACGTTCTCCTCACCGCCCTGCTCGTTGAGACCCTCCAGAAGGGCCGCGTCGATGGTGGCGAGTGAGGGGTCGTCGCTGTTGATGATGCCGGTGAAGACGATGCCGGACTCATCCATCACGTAGTCCACGTAGGACTCGTCCATCGGCCATGCGTTGAGGAGCCCCTCGGGGCCGTCGGCGTCATCGATAGGGCCGTTGGCGAAGCGGTACGCCTCGGTCTGGCCGTAGGGCTCACGGGCGGCGAGCCATGCCGTCTTGGCGGCCTCGAACGACGTAGCGGATGGACTCGCGAGGAACGCGTCAATCGCCTGGTCGAGCTCGACGGCTGCGTCGTAGGAGTCCTCGTAGGACGCGTGGACGATGGTGGCGTAGGTCTCAAGGGAATCGGCCTTGAGCGTCTCGATGTTGTTGCTGTCGCACGCGCCGAGGAAACCGGCGAACACGAAGGCGAGAAGGGGGAGGACGTAGCGCATGGAAAATGCGGGGGAGTGTGGAAAGCCCGAGCGAACGGGGGGTGTGCCGTTTATGTGGCGGCCTCAATCTAGATCGGGTCTAGACAAGCACCTCGGGCTGGGTGCGGAGCTTGGGTGAAACGATGGGCTGCCTGCCGCCTCGGTACCGAGGCGGGAAGCAGGTCGGGGCAGAGGCTCAGAGACCCACACGAAGGCCCACCAGGACCGTTCGAGGGAGCCCGGGCCGCAGCCCTGCCGGGCGAAGCGAGGCCACGTACACCTCGTCGGTCAGGTTGCGGATCAGCGCGAGGGCGCGAACCTGGGTGCCTGGCAGCGCCCACTCGGCCGAGAGGTCGAAGAGAAGCCGCGCGTCCACCCGCTCGCTTTCCGGGATGGGACCTTGCCCTGCGACGGCGCGCGTCGCGGCAGTGTAGTTGGCGCGGAGGTTGACCTGGCCCGCCTCGGTACCGAGGCCGAGGGAGGCGCTCAGCACGTGCGGCGCCACGTACGGGATGGCGTCCCCCTCGAAGACCGTCCCCCACGGCAGAAACGCACTCTCGAAGCGGGTCGAAAACCGGGCGTCCGTGGCGGTGTAGGCGAGGCGGACGGGCGCCCGAAGGCTGACGCTCTGCCCCGAGGCTAGCGCGAGAGCATCGGCGTCGAGCGCGATCTCGGCGCCCATGACCGTCGCAGCGCCGCCGTTGAAGAGTTCGCCGGAACCCGTCCCGCCCGACGAGGCGAAGTCGGCGCCGAGGAGGTTGTCGTACCACGTTCCGAAGGCGACGGCTTGCAGCGCAACGGCTTCGCCCCGCCGCGTGCGCAGTCCGATCTCCGTGTTGACGCTCCGCTCCGGCTCAACGCCCGGCGCGCTCGTGCCCGGCGCAAACCCCCGGTGGACACCCCCGAAGACGGCGACGTCCGCCGTGACATCGTAGCGCAGACCAAGGCCAGGGATGAGCGCCGTCGTCGTGTTCTCGCGCACCTCCGGCGCGGCCTCGCGGTCCACGTCTCCCGGAGCGTACTCGTCGCGCGACTGGCGGACGTGCTCCACACGAAGGCCAGGCGTGAGCGTGAGGTGGCCGCGCGTCCAGGTCGCCTCGGTGAAGGCCGCGATAGCCTCGGCGCGGGCGATCCGGTTGCCCGCGTTGCCGGGTGTGCCCGCCTCGGTGAGGACGAGCGCCGTCCCGCTGTAGCCGAAGGCATCGGCGGTCTGGAGCAGATCGATGCGGTCCTGGTGGAAGCGGAGCCCGGCGCGAACGCTCAGGTCCGGCGAGGCGCGGAGGCCCGCCGCGAGGTCCAGCCCCTCGGCGCCGAAGCGGCGGTCGTTGGAGCGGATGTCGAGAACGGCCTCGGGGCGCGTGTCCACGCCTCGCGCGACTGCCAGTTCGTCGGCGAAGAGAATCGGATCTGCGAGGAGCCGCGCGATGGGCACCATCAGGTCCGCGTCCTCGATGCCGTCGGCGTCGGTGTCTACGTCGTCACCGCGTCCGTCCGAGATGGCGTCCACGCGGACCCAGTCGCGGCGGAATCGGGTGGCGTAGAGCGTCGCGCTCACGTCTACGGACCGGCCGAAGACACCGACGTAGCGGAGGTGGCCGAGGCCATGCTCGCTCGTGAAGCGGTCGCCCGCGGTGGAGGCGTAGCGCGAGAACGGAGCGGCCTCGAAGTCCTGCGGCGTGAGGCCGAGGTAGGTCTCGTCCGAGGTCTGCGCGTCGGCGGTGAGCTTGAGTTCGAGGGAATGGAAGGCTCTTGGGGAGGCCGCGAGGCTGGCCCGAACTCGCGCGAGTCCGCTCCAGATCTGGTAGCCGGTCGCCTCGGAGAGGATCTGGTCGCTGCCGTCGAAGGCGCGCACGTCCTTGAACCCGTCCACGCCGTCCACGAACCCCTCCACCACGGCGCCGAGGCGGACGGGGCCCGCGCCTACGTCGTCGGTCCCGGCGCGGAGGTGGAGCGTGCGCGCACGGTCGGTTCCGCCTCGTGCCTCCACGCGGAGGCTGGGCTCACTCGGGATGCGCGCCGCGAGGAGGTTGACGGCGCCGCCCGTCGTGTATGGCCCGGAGACGATCTGCGCGGAGCCCTTGCGGACCTCGATACCATCCAGCCGACCGGCGGGCGGGATGTAGTAGGCGGCGGGCGCGGCGTACGGCGCGGGCGCGATCAGCACGCCGTCTTCCATCAGCGTGACGCCGGAGGAGCGGTCGGTTTGCGTCCCTCGGATGCCGATGTTGGGGCGGAGTCCGTAGCCGTCTTCCTCCTGCACGCTCACACCGGGGACGGTGCCCAGTGCGCGGTGCAAGTCGGTATCGCGCTGGCGCGCGAGGGCCTGCTCGCCGAGGACGGTCACGGAGCCGGGCACATCGCGCACGCCGCGCGGCCCGACGATGCTGGAGGCCGCCTCCACGACGACATCCCCAAGGGACAGAGCTGTCGTGACCATCACCACGTCCAGCGTTCGCGTTTCCCCGTTCGCGAGCACGATGGCCTGGCGGACCGGCTCGAACCCGACCGATGTGATCAGGACTTCGATCTCGCCTGCGGGGACGTCTAGTTGATACCGACCGTCCAGGTCAGCGGCCGTCCCTCGGTCGGCCGCGCGAACCGTCGCGCCGGGCACAGGGCCATCGCCGGAAGTGATACGGCCGGTCAGCGTCTGCGCGTGGAGTGCCGGGACGAGAGCCAGCAACGCGATGACGAGAAGGAACGGGCGCGCGAGCATGAGGGTCCGGCCGATTCCGCCTCGGTGGGTCTGTGGGTGAAGTGGTAGGCGGACCGAGGCGGACGGCGTCGTTACCGAGCAGCCATCGGGGTGGCCTCCAGTGAGACGTAGCGCGGGCGGACACCGCTTGGTAGAGCGTCACCGAGCTCATAGCTCAGGAAGCGGACCTTCGCAGCCGAGCCGTCCCGCCGCGCGATGACCAGTGTCCGCGTCTCGATGGGCATCACGCCTGCGTCGGCGTAGGAGTACCAGCCGTTGCCGCTGCCGTGGCAGACGACGCGCGGATCGCGACCGCTCGGGCACTCCCCTTCGCCATCGGTCGCGAGGCCATCGGGGACGGCCGTGAGGTCTCCGTAGGTGGACTCTGCCAGGAGGCCGCGCACGCCACCAGGTCCGCTCGCGCCGCCGTTGACGATGACCTCGGTGCCTCGAATGCCGATGTCCCACATCGCGCTGGCGGAATCGGCGCGGGCCTCACCCGTCGCGTCTGCTGCCACGACGATCGAGCCATCGCGGAGGGAGAGGAGAGTGAAGGGACCGCTGCCGCCCATCATCCCGCCGGAGAACGTCATCACGTCGTCCATCACAACGGGCGTCGTGTCGATGGGCGCTTGCACGCGGGTGGTGGAACAGGCCGAGAGCGTGAGCAGAGCAAGGAGGAGAGGCGCGAGGGAGCGGTGCATGGCAGGGTCAGGTGGAACGGTGGGAGTGAACCTCGAACGGACGTTCCCGGCTCCGCGGAGCGTGAGGAATATCGCGATGGACAGATCCTTGCGAGGCGGCCCAGGCGGCCGCCTCGGCGAAGAGATCGTGGGTGTGGAGATAGCGGAACGTGCCCGCGCGCCCGGCCAGCGTGAGGTTCTCGAATCCCGCGGCGTAGGCGCGAAGGGACGAGACGGCCTTCCCGTGCCCGACCTCCAAGACCGGATAGGCGTTCGGCAATCGGACGCTGTGCGTGCTCAGCACGTCCCCCAGCGCCGGACCGACGACGCGGCGCACATCCGGGAGGAGCCTCGCCGCGAACGCCTCGTCGGGGAGCGACCAGAGCGCGTCCGCCTCGCCACACGGGACCTCCACGACGAGCGCGGTCCGGTCCGGCGGGGCCATCTCGGGACTTCGGTTCTTCGGCTCGTAGAGGCGTGTGAACGGGACGGCCGGGTCGGGGACGTAGAGCGAGGCGTGGGGCGAGACCTGCGCCGTGCTGAGCCGCAGCACGGCCAGCCGCACGTGCCGGTACCGGAGCGACTCCGCCGCCCGGCGCACCGAGGCGGGCGGGGCGGGGCGGAGCAGGTGAACCAGCAGCGGCAGCGGGAGCGTGCTCACCGTCTCCGCCTCGGTGGGCACGCGGACATCACCAGCGCGGACGGCGAGGACGCGCCGCCCGTCGTGCTCAATGCCCGTCACAGGCGTGCGCGTGCGGATCTGCCTCGGCCCGATGGCCTCGGCCAGTGCATCCGCGAGCATCCCGAAGCCGCGCGACGGGTAGTAGAACGCGCCGTCGAGGTGGGCGGTGGCGGTGCGCGCGCTGCCCAACTCGCGCAGGAACGTGCCGAGGGTGAGTCCCCGCAGGCGGCCTCCCGCCACGGACGGATCCAACTGCTCGGCGGGCATGCCCCAGAGCTTTTCGGAGTAGCCGAGGAGGAAGGCGTGGGCGAGCGTCGGGCCGTAGCGGTCCAGCGCGAGATCGCGGAAGGTGCTGGGCTCGCGCGGGGGACGGAGGAGGCGCGGCGCCACCTCAGCGGCGACGCGGAGTAGCGTTCCCACACCGAGGCGGCGGGCGGCGTTCAGGGGGCGGAGCGGGAAGGCGATGCCTCGGCCTTGGTAGCGGATCTCGCTGGGGGCCTCCACGCGGCGCATCGCGTCACAGAGGAGGTCGTGGAAGGCAGCGGTGGCGCGGGGGTCTTTGTCGTGGAGGCGGTGCGCGCCGGTGTCCACGAGCACGTCCTCGAAGCGGAGCGTGCGCGCGTTGCCGCCCACCTCGGGCGCCGCCTCGTAGACGACCGCCTCGCGGCCGTGGCGCTGCGCGTAGTAGGCCGTTGCGAGGCCCGCCAGACCGCCGCCGAGAACGTGGACCGGCTGGCTCATGGCGCGTAGCGGTAGACCGGGATTGCCGCCCACATCCGGTTGACGTAGGGGTTGTGGTAGAACGTGTCGGCGCGCGCAGCCTCGCGCCCGGAAATCCGTGCGCCGATGGCGAGCGCGTCCGCCTCGGGTGCCCGCGTGAGGGCGTCGGGCGCGGTCGCATCCACGAACGGAGCGCGGATGCCCTGCTGCTCCAGCGTGTACCACACGAGCGGCGTCGTGACGATCCGTACGTCCGGGTCCGCCTCGGTGATCTCGCGGACATGGGCGGTGACCTGCGCGATGGCGCTCGGCTGGCGGTGCTGCACCGCAAGCGTGCTCGCGACGACGGTCACGGCACCAAACCCGGCGATCACCGCGCTTCGCGCCGCGCCGCGCCACCGTCCGCCGGTGTCCCACACCCGCGCCGCGCCAAGCGCGAGGACCAGCAGCGCGAGAGCGATCAGCGGCATCGCGTGGCGGCTTTTGTGGATCACGTTCTGGAAGAGCACGATCCAGACGGCGTACATCGCAGCACTCGCGAGCAGCCATGTCGCCGTGCGCCGTGCCTTCGCGCGCAGCCGGACGAGCCACGCCGCCTCGCGCGTTCCGGCCAGAACCCCGAGGACGAGCGCGAGGCCCGCGAGTGCTGTCAGCGGGTGCCGTCCGGGCACCCAGCCGCCCAGACCGTCGGCCCAGACGGAGCGCACGGTCCACTCGATCCGCGCACCGAGGTGGGCCTCCTCTGTCTGGATCGTCCCGCCGAAGTCGGTGAAGTGCCCGGTGGTCTGCCGCTCAGTGGCGGCGAGCAGGTCTGCCCAGCCGGTATCGAGAATGAGTGGCACAAGCCATGCGGTGACGGCGAGGAATCCAGTTACGACAAGAGTAACCGCGACTCTGCGGCGAGAGGTGCGAGACGAGCCATACCGTGCGTCGTACCCGGCGTTGTGCACCCGGTACCCTAGCAGAACGCCCAGCAGGGGCAACACCACAAACGGGACGTACGAGAGACGCAGACCCGCGAGGAGCCCGGCGAGGGCACCCGCGAGCGCGGCATCGCGGGGGCGTCCGCTCTCCATCGCGCGAAGCGCCGCCGCACAGGTGCCGAGCGCAACCGCGAGGCCGAGGAGGTCGGGCATGTAGCGGGTCGCCATCAGCCACACCAGCGGGCAGACCAGCACCGCGCCCGCCCACATCGCGCCACGCACCGAGGCGAGAGGCGCGCGAAGAACCAACAGACCGGCTGCGACGAGCCCGACGGTGGCGATCACGCCCACGAGCGCGAAGCTGACCGCGAGGCTGCCCGTCGCGAGGTGGAGCGGATCCGCGACGGCCCAGAAGACCGGGTACCCCGGGACGTGCGGCTGTAGCGCTGCAATGCTGTAGGTGTCTGCCACGCTGAGCGCGAACCGGAGGCTGTCCGGGTCCTCGATGTAGCCGATGGCTGTCGCCAGCCGGCTCGCGGCCGTCACCACTACCACACCCAGCCACGCACCGAGGCGGGCGTCCAAACGCAGCGCGTCCCGCCGCGGAGGTACCGGCGGGACGCGCGTGACCACATCCTGGGTTGGGGGAGAGGTGGTCATCTCAGTGCCAGAGGCCTACCACGAGTCCATGTTGGCGGAGGAGAAGCCGTAGGCCGCCTGGAAGATGTCCTTCGCGTCGTTCAGCGCGTCCACGTATGCGTTGGCCTCGGTGGTGCCGGGCATCGCGTAGACCGGGGCGTTGCCCATCAGCGCGTGAAGCTGCTGGAGGTCGTTCAGGCTGATCATCGCCAGCGAGCCGCCGGTGAAGCCCGCGTCGCCGCGATACGAGAACTGGAGGGCGTAGGTGAAGCCCTTCATCTCGCCCCAGAACTTGTTGAGGTTGACATCATTGGCGTTGTCCACCTCGTTCTGGGTGAGGGTCGCCATCTCTTCCAGCGTGACGTTGATGTAGTGGATGGCCGTGGCCGCGATGACTTTCTCGACGGCCTCAGAGGCATCCTGGCGGGCGCTGGCGAGGATCGTCTGGTCGCCGTTGACGACGGCCGTACGCCCCCGGCGGAAGGCCTCGAAGGCGTCGGCGGTGAGGTCGATGTTGGAGCCACCTCGGTCGCGCTTCCCGGCGTTGCGGGCGATGCCGAAGTTGTACTCCGTTGTGTAGTCGAGCGTGCCGTCGCCGTTGCTGTCGCGCGCCCAGTCTGCAACACCCCCGGCAAGCTGGTCGTCGGAGTAGCTGGAGTAGTCACGGGCGGAGCCGAAGTAGCCATACGCCTCATCGAAGCGGTGCTCCTGCTCGGTGTCCGGTTGGCCGTCGCCGCGCGGCTCCGTGTTGTCGCGGTCGAGGATGTCCGCGAGGTACTTGTTCGAGAGCTGGTCGAAGAGGATGGCGCCGATCAGGATCTTGTTGATCATCTGCGTCAGGTCCACGCCGTCATCCGTGGTATAGACGGCCGGGGTGCCGAGCTTGGACGCGTCGTTGGAGTTGTCCGCGATAATCTGGAAGTAGGCCTGGATGACATCGTTGACGGTCACGTCCTCAGCGTTGCCGATGAGACCGGCGCTCGCGAGGAGCGTGGCGTCGGCGCCCTTGCGGCCGCGGAGGCTCTTGCCCGTGGAAATCTGCTCGTAGGTCTGAGCGCTCGGAGTCAGGCCATCCGGCACGCCGGAGCGGATGCTCAGGCCCGTGTCGGCGTAGTCGTAGATGGCGTTGAGCTCCGCGACAGTGATCGGCGTCGCGCCCGGCTTGGCGAGGGCATCGATCGTGCTCTTGAGGTCCTGGAGCAGGAGCTGGCGGACGACCATCCCGCCGATGTTGACGGAGCTCGCGCCGTCCGTGAAGCGGCTTTCGAACTCGTAGGTGACCGGGACGGCGATCGGGTCCGGGCCGGGGTCGGGATCAGGGTCGGGGTCGCTGCCGCTGTCGCAGCCGGTGCCGATCACGAGGAGGCCGAGGGCGAGCGCCGACAGCCGGGTGTGAAGCGCGTAGAATCGCATGGAGGTCGCGCAGAGCGCAGGAGGGTGTTGTTTTTGGGGGGTTTCTGTCCGCCTCGGTGGCTCATGGAGCGGGAACGAGGCGGGGGATGTTGTTAGAAGCGATAGCGAACGCTGAGGTTGACCTGTCGGCGCGGGCCGACGAGGATGCCCGAGCTGGCGTTGGCAGTTACCTGGCGCGGGTTGGAGTGCAGCCGCGAGCCGATATAGACCTCGTCCAGCGCGTTCTTGACTGTGAGCTGCGCCACGATCCGCTCGCCGATGGGTGCTTGCACGCTGCCACCGAAGACCACGTAGTCCGGCACCGGGCCGGTGTCGCCGCGTCCGGTGGTGAAGTCGAGATTCTCGAAGTCGGAGAACACCTCGCTGACGTAGCGGAGGTCGGCTCGGGCGGTCACGCCGGAGACCTCGCGCGAGACGCCAACCGTGAGGGTGTGGCGTGGCGCGTAGGGCAGTTCGTTGCCGGAGATGTCCACGCTCGGCACGTTGTTGACCACCGCCGAGGGGATCTGGCCGTCCAGCACCTCGGTGCCGAGGAGTGTGTAGGCCACGTTCACGTCCGGGAGCGGCCCGAGGCGGGAGGAGCGAAGCGTGCCCGCCACCTCGGCGCCGAAGGTCTGCACACGGCCCAGGTTGCGGAACGCCGTCCCGCGCCCGGCGGCCACGAGGTCGTCGATGGTGAGGTAGAAGCCCGCGACCTCGGCCTGGAGGAGCGATCCCGCTGTGCGGACGCCCGCCTCCACATTCCAGCTCTTCTCAGCCTCCACGTCCAGGCCGCCGTCGTCTGCGCTGCCGCCGAAGTCGACGATGGTGAGAGCACCACTTGACGGCGGAGTGAAGCCGCGATGCACGCCCGCGAACACGCTCGTCGTGCTGTTCAGACGGTAGTTGAAGCCGAGGCCAGGGAGGAGTACAGCGGTGGTCTTGTCATCGAGGATGCTGCCTTCGAGCCGGTCCACGCGCTCTTGCTCGAAGACCTCGAAGCGGAGGCCGGGCGTCACGTCCAGCGCGCCGAAGGAGAGCGTCTGTTGCGCGAACACAGCTAGTGCGGCGGTCTCGTAGTTCTGCGCCTTCGCGGTGACACCCGCCGAGGGGTTTGTCGCGACGACCTCGGTCTCGGGGTCGTCGGGGTCGGGAAGGACGTAGACGCCATCGCGGGAGTCGGGCGCGTCGCCGAGCACGCGGTCGTCCACGAAGCGCTCGAAGTGGAGCCTCGCGCCCGCCTCCAGCGCGCCTTCCGATCCGAAGAGCGCGTTCTGCCACGTGTAGGTGTGCTCTGCGCCCGCGGCGTAGAAGGTCCGCAGGATGCCGAAGTTGTCGCGCCCGTTGCCGACGCGAATCTTGTCGCCCGTGGCAAGCGGGCTCACGAAGCTCACGCTGGTTGGATCGGCCTGCCACGCCTCCAGGTCGCCCGGGCGGATAAACACGTCGTTCTCGCGCCACCAGCGGCGGTCGAAGACGTTGCCGTAGGCGCGCGTCAGAGACGAGAGGCTGGGCGTGATGGATCGGCTGTAGATGGCGTCCAGCGCGGCGCGGCGCACGTCGAAGGTGTCATCGTCCTTCGGGTTGAAGTCCGGGTCGTTGTCGAACGTGAACTCCGTGAGGCCCGTGTACGTCGCGCCGTAGCTCTCGGTGTTGCCATTCGCCTTGAGGAAGAGCGTGCTCTGTGGGCCGACGCGGACGGTCGCCTTGGCGGTCGTGTTGAACTGGTAGAAGTCGTTGTTCTCGCGGAAGCCGTCGCCGCGCTTGGCGAGGAACTGGATCTCTGGCACGAACTGCCGCGAACCGAAGCCGCCGGCCTCGGCGAAGGCGCTGACGTAGCCGTTCTCGCCGACGATCACTTGGGCCTCGCCGCCGGGCTCCTGTCGGGGGCGGCTCGTGATGTAGTTGATGACGCCGCCCATCGTCTGCGGGCCGTAGCGGATGGCCGCGCTCCCCTTGATGACTTCTACCCGGTCGATCCGCTCGACGGGCGGGTTGTAGTACATGTTGGGGTAGACGTAGAGGGCGGGCTGGATCGGGATACCGTCTTCCAGGATGAGCACCCGCGAGGACCGGCGCGGGTTGAGCCCGCGAATGCCGATAGAGAGGCGCGCGTTCGAGAAGCCGTCATCCGCAGCGCCGTAGATGCCGGGGACGTACTCCAGCAACTCCTGCGTCCCGATGGGCTGGATCTGCGCAACCTCGGCTTCGCTGATGAGCGTTGCCGCGCCGGGCAGGCGCTCGTAGGTGGCGCCTCGCGCGGCGAGCACCTCAACGCCGTCCAGCCCGAGCGGCGCGAAGGCCAGTGCCACGCGTACATCGGTTGCGGGGGCAGTGACGGTGACTGTTTGCGTCGCGTAGCCGACGGCGCGGACGGTGAGTGCGACCTCGCCCGCCTCGGTGCTGAGGCGGAAGCGGCCGTCCACGCCGGTCGCGGTCCCGCGGACGCCCTCGGCCGTCTCGCCGAGGATCACATTGGCGCCCACCACAGGGTCGCCGGTCTCAGCTTCCACCACGACGCCCTCAATCTGGGCATGGGCGACGGGAGCGGAGAGAAGCGCGAGGAGCGCCAATGAGCGGAGCATTGAGTTAGAACTGGGCGGGGTTGATCGAGAAATCGCGCTGGAACGCCTCGGTCGGGGTCTCTGTCGAGTCACTCGGGAAGGCGAGGATGCCGTAGCTGCCTCCTGTGTCACCGCCGCCTGGCGACGGGGCAAGGATGGGGTCATCCGCACAGCCCACCAGGGCGAGAGAAAACACAATCAGCGCGAACGTGAGGCGAAACAGCATGGCGATCATCGGCTGGCGGATTCGAGGGGAGCGTGCGCGGCTGCTGAGTAGATGGGTCACCTGAACAGACCTGAATGGGCGGCGCGCCGCTTACCACGGGCAGGCCGTGTCGAGGGTGAGGGTACCTTGGAAGAACAACGGCCACACCGCCTTATTTGGATTGGATCTAAACTTAGGCGGGTCGCACATTCAGTCGCTGCGTTCTCATGAGGAGGCTCGGTGAAAGAATGTGCAGAGCCACATGAAGTGGCCGTTTCGTTCCACCTTCTTCCCCCTCGTCATGCCTCGCGTCCTTCTCGCCATCTCGCTGTTCCTCTTCTCCGCCTGCGCCGAGGCACCCACCGAGGCGGTGGACGACCCGCTCCCTGGCGCTGAACCCACCGAGGCCGCGCCCGACACGACCGCCGATGCCGCTCCTGCCGATGACATGCCGATGGAGGAGCGCATGGCCGCGATGGAGGCCGACCCCGACACGATGAGCACCGTCCCGGTTCTGGACGTGGCGTTCACCGAGGGGCCGGAGATCGTCGCGCGCGGCTCCTTCTCGGGAGACTCCGGTCACGATGTCTCCGGCGAGGCGCTCCTCTACCGCCTCGATGACGGCAGCTACACCGTCCGCCTGGAGAACTTCGAGACGGACAACGGCCCGGCGCTGGAGATCTGGCTCGTGCAGCGGCTCTCGGGCAACGTCGGCCGAGGAGGCACGGGCATCGGGGCGCTCAAGAGCACCAACGGCAACCAGAACTACCCCGTCCCGGCGGGCGTGGACCCGACGACCTTCGCGGGTGTCTCGGTCTGGTGCGAGCGGTTCGGGGTCAACTTCGGGACGGCACCGCTGAACTGAGCGTTGCCTCCCCCGCCTCGGTGCGCCCCGCGAGAAGAACCGAGGGGAACCCTCTGAGGCAGGCGGCGAACCGTCGGGCCCGTTCCTAGTTTGGATTCGGTCCAGACAACCATGTGCCCTGCCATGCGACGCGTCCTCTTCCCTGCTCTCCTTCTCGTGCTGGCCGCCTGCGCCAGCGATCCCGCCGATCCCGCCACCGAGGCGGACACGGACTCCACGGCAGCCGCCGTCGCCGCCCCGGATGTTGAGGTGGATGTTCAGCCCGCAGCCGACACGGAGCGGATCGTGACGCTGGGCGGCCCCGTCACCGAGACGGTCTACGCCCTCGGCATGGGCGACCGCGTCGTGGGGGCGGATCAGTCCAGCCTGTTCCCGGCGGACGTGATGGAGAAGCCCCGCCTCAACTACTTCCGGCAGACCTCGGCGGAGGGCGTCCTCTCGCTTGAGCCGACGCTGGTCCTGGCGTCAGACGGCGCCGGGCCTCCGGGCGTGCTCGATCAAATCCGCGCGGCGGGCGTCGAGGTGCGAACTACCCCCGAGGTGGAGAGCGTGAGCGCCGCCGAGGTGCGGGTCCGCATGATCGCAGCGGTGATCGGACGCGACGTCCAGGCCGACAGTGTGCTCGCGGCGATGCAAGCGTCTCTTGCCGAGGCGGACGCGGCCAAGCCCGAGACCTCTCCGCGGGCGCTCTTTGTCTACGCGCGAGGTGCGGGCACCGTCATGGTCGCTGGCACGGGGACATCGGCCGAGGCCGTCCTGAAACTCGCGGGGGCGGAGAACGCCGTCTCTGAGTTCGAAGACTTCCAGCCGCTCACGGCGGAAGCCCTGATCACGGCGGCGCCGGACGTGATCGTGATCCCGGAGCGCGGCCTGGAGAGCCTCGGCGGCGTGGACGGCCTGCTTCTCCAGCCGGGCGTTGCCGAAACCCCCGCCGGTCAGAACCGGCGCGTGGTGGCCGTGGACGATGCGCTACTGCTCGGCTTCGGCCCCCGCCTCGGTGAGGGGGTTCGGGCGTTGGCCGAGGGACTGAACGGATGACCGAGGCGGCCCTCGCCTCCTCTCCGCCGTCTGCCCTCACGCCGCCGCCGGTGGAGACGGCCCGTGCAGAGTTGGAAGCGGCGGCGCAGCGCCGTCGTCGCGCCGTCGTGCTCGTGCTGGGGGGGCTGGGTGCGGCGCTGGGGGCGGGCATGCTCGCCTCGGTGGCCGTGGGCGCGGTCGCGCTCTCGCCCGGCGAGGTGCTGACGATCTTCGCCGACCGCCTCGGGATCTCGCTGCCGTGGGCCGTGACGGCGCAGCAAGAGGCGGTGCTGCTCAACATCCGGCTGCCGCGTGTGCTGCTCGGGGTCGTCGTGGGCGCGGGGCTGGCCGTGGGTGGCGCGGTGCTCCAGGGCCTCTTCCGAAACCCGCTCGCGGACCCCGGACTCGTGGGCGTCTCCAGCGGCGCAGCGCTCGGCGCAGCGATCTCCATCGTGCTCGGCGCGTCCGTGGCGGTCTCTGCGACGGAGCTTCTGGGTCCGGCGACCGTCGCAGGGTCGGCGTTCGTCTTTGGCCTGGGCACGACCGTGCTCGTCTACCGCATCGCGACGCGGATGGGCCGCACGTCCGTCACGACGATGCTCCTGGCGGGCATCGCGGTCAACGCCCTCTGCGGCGCGGCCGTCGGCTCGCTGATTCTCTTCGCGGACGATGGGCAGCTTCGCAACCTCACCTTCTGGACGCTCGGCAGCCTCGGTGGCGCGACGTGGAGTTCATTCGCCGTCGCGGTCCCGCTCGTGGGCTCGGTGCTCGTTGCGGCCCCGTGGCTGGCCCGCGCGCTGGACGCGATGCTGCTCGGTGAAGCCGAGGCCCGCCACCTCGGGGTGAACACGCAGCGAGTCAAGCAGATCTCCGTCGGCCTCGCGGCACTGGCGGTTGCGGCGGCGACGGCCGTCTCGGGCCTGATCGGGTTCGTGGGGCTGGTGGCGCCGCACCTCGTCCGGCTGACGCTGGGCCCCGGGCATCGCGCGCTGCTGCCCGGGGCGGCGCTCTGCGGGGCCACCCTGCTCGTCCTGGCCGATCTCGCGGCCCGGACCCTCCTCGCGCCTGCCGAGATCCCCATCGGGATCCTGACGGCGCTCATCGGTGGCCCGTTCTTCCTCTGGCTGCTCGTCCGCAACCGGGTGATGTAGCCCTCTGACTTTTCCGCCTCGGTCCCGAGGCGGATCATCTCGCTCCCGTGCTCGCCCTCCACTCCGTTTCCGTCTCCATCGGCCGTGCGACGCTGCTGGATGGTCTCTCGCTGGCCATCACTCCGGGGGAGGTGCTGGCTATCGTCGGGCCGAATGGGGCGGGCAAGACGACGGCGCTCCGCGTCCTCGCGGGGGAGATGGATCCCACGACAGGAGACGCCCACCTCGATGACCGTCCCATCGGCGGCTTCGCCTCCGGGACGCTCGCCCAGCGCCGCGCCGTGCTTCCGCAGGAGTCCGCGCTGGCCTTCGGATTCTCCGTCCTGGACGTGGTTCTCCTCGGTCGGACGCCCCACGCCTCCACCCACGCCGACAACCTGGACGCCGCCGAGCGCGCCATGCGCCGTGCCGAGGTGCTCCACCTCGCCTCGCGCAGCTACCCGACACTCTCGGGCGGCGAGAAGCAGCGCGTCCACCTCGCCCGCACGCTCGCCCAACTCGACGCCACCACCGAGGCGGACGATGCCTCGCGCTACCTCTTGCTGGACGAGCCCACGTCCGCGCTCGACCTCGCGCACCAGCACGCCGTCCTCGGCGTCGCGCGCACCGAGGCGGAGGCGGGCGTTGGCGTGCTCGCCGTCCTCCACGACCTCAACCTCGCCGCCCAGTACGCCGACCGCATCGCCGTGCTGGCGGAGGGGCGCCTCGTGGCCTCGGGCACGCCCGCGCATGTCCTCACGCCCGAGGTGATCCACTCGGCGTTCGGGATCTCGGTCGTGGTGACGGCCAACCCGTGCGCGAACTGCCCGCTCGTGGTGCCCATGCCCGTCTCCACGCAGGCCCCTGCCGTGGCGCCTCTGCTCTCTCCCTGATCCGACCGAGACGTTGCCCCGCTCCCGCCTCGATGGCACTGCCCACCTCAGTGCCATCGTCTGGGTGTTCGCGCCCGGCCCGAGGCGGACCCGATGCACGATCTTCCCCTGACACGACCTGCGATGATTGCCATGCCTGACCTCCGCGAGACCTTCGCCGCGTTCCGCGCCGAGAACCCGACGACCCGCATCCGCGCCGCCGCCCGCGAGTTGGGCGTGAGCGAAGCCGAACTCGTCGCCACCGAGGTGGACGGGACCGCGGTTCCGCTGACGCGTCCGGGCAGCAATTGGCGCGAGATCCTGCCGGAGTTGGAGGCGCTCGGCGAGGTCATGGCGCTGACCCGCAACGACGCGTGCGTCCACGAGAAGAAAGGCGTCTACGAGAACGTCTACACGGAGCTTCCGCACGGGATGGGCATGGTCCTGGACGAGCCCATCGACCTGCGGCTGTTCTGCGCACGGTGGGCGTTCGGGTTCGCCGTGGGCACGCCCTGGGATGGCGCGAAGGACGGCGTGCGCCGCAGCCTCCAGTTCTTCGACGCCCGAGGCGATGCGGTCCACAAGGTCTACCTCACGCGCAAGTCCGACACCGAGGCGTACCACGCGCTCGTGGAGCGCCATCGCGCCGAGCCAGGTCCGCTGGAGGTGGAACCGCGCCCCGCGCCCGAGGCGGAAACGCCCGACACCGAGGTGGACGCCGACGGTCTCCTCGCGGCATGGGCCGCCCTCCAGGACACCCACGACTTCTTTGGCCTGCTGAACGACTTCGGCGTAAGCCGCACGCAGGCGCTCCGTCTCGCCGAGGGCCGGTTCGCGGAACGCGTGGAGGGCGTCTCCGCGCGACGCGTGCTGGAAGGTGCCGCCGAGACGCAGACGGAGGTGATGATCTTCGTCGGCAACCGAGGCGGGGTCCAGATCCA
>JBCCPW010000008.1:0-23443 GCA_039024735.1 Bacteroidota bacterium | reverse complement strand
GCGGTCCGCGACTACCTCGTGAACCAGGGCGTGGACACCGACGCTCTCACCCCACAGGGCTACGGCGAGGCCGAGCCCATCGCCGACAATGACACGGCCGAGGGCCGCGCCCGCAACCGGCGGGTCGTCTTCAGCCTTCGCGCTCGCTAGCTCCCTTCCCCACCATGGGCTACCTCTTCGTTCAAATCCTGCTGTGCCTCCTCCTGGCGTTTCTGCTGGGTCTCATCATCGGCTGGCTGCTTCGCGGCGCACGTCGCGCGGACTGCGACGAGTGTGAGGAGAAGCTGAGCGCTGCCCGGGCACGCATCGTGGAGTTGGAGCGCGACCTCAGCACGGCCCGCTCCACTGTGGCCGCGGCGCCTGCTCCGACGCCTCCAGCTCCCACGCCTCCGCCCGCCGCCGCTGCGGCAGCGCCGATGGCCCTGTTCGGGGCGCCCGCCGAGGCGCCCGTGGACGACCTCAAGGTCATCTCCGGCATCGGTCCGGTGATCGAGAAGCAGCTCGCCGGGATCGGCGTGACGACCTACCGCCAGATCGCCAACTTCACCGAGGAGGATGTGGTGCGCGTCAACAAGGCCATCGAGGTGTTCCAGGGCCGGATCGAACGCGAGGAGTGGATCCCGCAGGCCGCCCGGCTCCATCGCGAGAAGTACAACACGGAACCGTAGGGGTCACGCCCCAGGGGCTTCTGGTTCCGCCTCGGTGGGACCGGACCGCATCACGAGGTGGAACCCTTCCGCGCGGATCAACTCCAGCGCGCACCACACGAAGAGGGTCGCCGCCATCATCTCGCCGACCTCCTCGAAGACCCCGAGGACCTGACGGGCGAACGGATCGTCCGGGTCGGTGAAGTTGCCGAGGCCCTCGAATCCAGCCGCCGCGATCACGAACAGGGCGCCGCCCGCCAGACCGAGGCGGACCACCAACGGGCGACCCCTGAGATACGGCACCATCGCGCGGAAGACGAGGACCGACAGCACGGCGTAGAACGGTACGGCGAGAAGCAGCCACGGCCCCGTGAGGAGATCCTCGCCCAGGCCGGATTGCGCCTCCACCCACCACCCGATCCGTTCGTGGACCATCCCGCCCTCGTCCAGGGACAGCAGGAGGAAGAAGAGCGCGGGAGTGGCGGCAGCCCACGTTCGAGGCGAGCGCCACTTCACGTCGCGCCACGCGATCAGGCCGAACAGCCCGGCCACGAGGAGCAACTGAGACGCCGAGTACCACGACGGCAGGTTGCTCTCCATCCCGAGGCGGAAGAACGTCGTCCGCTCCACCCCGAGCGCTGAGGCCACGACGTAGTTGCCCACGGCGAGCGCCCCCATCAACAGGTTGAGGGCCACGAGGACGAAGATGACACGCGGCGGGCGTCGCATCGGCGGGATGGAGACGGGTGACCCCGTTGGGCCAGGGGGGACAAACGCGGGCTCAACCTAGACGCCACACCGGTCGGAAACCAGAGACGCCGCCTGCCTCGGTGCCGAGGCAAACGCCCCCTCGGCTACCGGGCACCTCAGCCCATGTCATCGCGACCGAGTGCACTGTGTGGAGCGATCTGGGCCCAGGTCGCTCGCGACCCTGCCGCGGTACCGAGGCGGAGAGGGTCAGATCACCGCGTAGCGAAGCTCCAGACCGCCAGCGTGCTCGCGTGTCCACTCCAGACGCAGATCGGCGCGAGGGAGCGTCCCTGTCCACAGCGGCACCCCCGCACCGAGGAGGACCGGCACCACAAACAAGTGGAGCGCATCCAGCGCCCCTGCCTCGCGGAAGCGCCGGACCAGCCCACCACCTCCAACCAGCCAGACGTGTGCATCGTCGGGCAGGCACGCGAGCGCCTCGGTCGGATCGCCCTGGACAAACCGGACACCGGCTGGGGGGTCGGTGTCCGGCTCCCGGGTCGTGAAGACGAGAGCGGGGCGCTCCTCGTACGGCCACGCGCCCCACCCTCGGATCTGGTCGTACGTCGTGCGTCCCATCGCGAGGGCATCCACGGTGGACCAGAACGCCCCGTACCCGAAGTCGTCGCCGTCGGGCGGATGGGGAAGCCAATCGACGCCACCATCCGGATCGGCGATGAACCTGTCGAGGCTGTGGGCGATGTAGAGGGTGACGCGGGGCATGGCGGAAGGTCGCCTCGGTGCCGAGACAGGAGTGCGTCAGTCTCTCGCCTCGCGAGCCCGGTGGGCGTACGCGAACAGGTCGCGCATCCGGTCGGGATCGAGCCCCGTCATCTGCGACGCCCGGTCGCCGCTGTTTTTCCAGACGGACCCCAGCGACCGGGTAATCCCGGCGTCGCCTCCGGTGAACATCGCGACCAACTCGTCCCAGCGGTCCACGAGGGCCTGGACACTGGACGCCGACGGGTCCGTGCCCGCATCCAACTCGCGGCCCAGGGCCTCGAAGAGACGCGGCCACTCCGCCTCGACGTTGCGAATGGTCTCCTCGCCGATGGCCTCGCGACGGTCGGCGAGGTGCTGGAGTTGCTCGGGGGCGTAGTGCTGTTCGATCTCGTGCATGGCATGAAGGGTCTGGAGGAAGGTGACGGAATCGACCGGGTCGCCCGTCTCGGCGCGACGCCGAAGGCTCCGTTCGAGTGCCCCGAGGCGGTCCATCGCGGCACCGAGACGGGCGGCCTCGGTGGCGAGGGCCTCGCGCTGGCGGGCCACGAGCCCGGCCGGGTCGAAGTCCGGCGCCGCGAGCAGCCCGCCGATCTCGCGGAGCGGGACGCCCAGCGACTGGAGGGAGCGGATCTGCTGGAGCCGCTCCACCTCCGCCGGGCCGTAGCGGCGGTGGCCCGCCTCGGTGCGGACGGGCGCGAGCAACCCGAGCGCTTCGTAGTGATGAAGGGCGCGGACGGTCAGCCCGGTGCGCGAGGCGATCTGGCCGACGGAGAAGAGCGGGGACTCGGTCATGGCGCGAGGGTACAGCCCTCACGCTGCGGGAGGCGCAAGGCCCCGTCGCTAGCTTCATGCGTCCTTCGCACGATGTCATGCGTCTCGCGTTTCTCCTCGGTCTCCTCGCGGCATCGTCCGCCCACGCTCAGATGCTTCCCTACGATGGCGCCTGGACCGATTCCGCCTCGGGCGAGGCGGTCGTCTCCCTTCCGGTCGGCTACGCCGATGAGCCGGAGCGAGAGTGGCCCCTCCTCGTGTTTCTCCACGGCGCAGGCGAGCGCGGCGACAGCCTCGCGCGGGTCAACGTCCACGGCCCGGTGGCCGAGCGACAGGCCGGACGCGATCTCCCCTTCGTGATCGTCGCGCCCCAGGTCCCAGCAGATGGGCGATGGACCGTCGGCCGGGTGGTCGCGACGATGGATGCCGCCCTGGACGCCTACCAGATCGACCCCGACCGGGTGTACCTCACGGGACTCAGCATGGGCGGCTACGGGACGTGGGAGGCCATCGAGCGCATCCCGGACCGCATCGCGGCGGCCGTCCCGATCTGCGGCGGCGGCAACCCCATCGGCCTCGCAGCCGCGCGCGAGGTCCCCGTGTGGGCCTTCCACGGCGCGATGGACCCGGTGGTGCCGATCTCCGCCTCGGTCGCGATGGTGGGCCGCCTTCGCTCGGCGGGCGGCAACGTCCGGTTCGCGGTCTACCCGGACGCGGGCCACGACGCCTGGACGGAGACCTACGCGAATCCGGCGGTCTACGAGTGGCTGCTGAGCCACAGCCTCGCGGACCGCCGTTGACAGCCTCCGCCTCGGTGCTCCTCGGCACCACCGAGGCGGGTCCTCTCGTGTCCCGTGCGATTCGGCGTGCCCCCGTGGCACCACCCGAAGTCCGGGCGGTTACTTCCCGGCCTCGCGTCGCGTCCCGTGCTCACCCTCCCCGGCTCGCCTGTGCCTCGTCTGCTTCTCGCCTTTCTCGCGGCGCTCGTCGCCGTGCCTGCCTCGGCGCAGTCCACCGTCACCCTCAGCGGGTTCGTGCGCGATGCCGACTCGCGCGAGACGCTCATCGGCGCGAGCGTCTACGCGCCGAGCCTGGAGCGCGGCGCCGCGACCAACGCCTTCGGGTTCTTCTCGCTCACGCTGCCGCAGGCCACCGAGGTGGACTCTACCGAGGCGCTCGTGATCTCGTTCGTCGGGTACGAACCACTCGGCCTCGTGCTGGATCGGACGCAGGACCAGGACCTCGACATCGCCCTCGTGCCCGACACGGGCGCCCTCGGTGAGGCCGTCGTCACTGCGGACCGCGCCGAGCGGGCCGACGAGACCACGCGGATGGGCACCGTCACCATCGCCGCCGCCGACCTCCAGCAGATCCCCGTCCTCCTCGGTGAGGCCGATGTGCTCAAAGCGCTTCAACTGCTCCCCGGCGTTCAGGGCGGCACCGAGGGGACGAGCGGCTTCTACGTCCGAGGCGGCGGCCCGGACCAGAACCTCCTCCTGCTGGATGGCGCCCCGGTCTACAATGCGAGCCACCTCTTCGGCTTCTTCAGCGTCTTCAACGGCGACGCGCTCCAAAACGTCGAACTCGTCAAGGGTGGCTTCCCGGCGCGATACGGTGGGCGTCTCTCCTCGGTGGTGGACATGCGGATGCGCGAGGGCAACCAGCGCGAGATCGCAGGCAAAGGCTCGGTGGGGCTCATCGCGAGCCGACTGACCGTGGAAGGCCCCATCGTGCGAGACAAGGCATCGTTCATCGTCTCCGGGCGCCGCACCTACGCCGATCTCCTCGCGCGTCCGTTCATCCCAGAGGACCAGGACGGCGGGTACTACTTCTGGGACCTCAACGCGAAGGCCAACGCCCAACTCTCCCCTCGCGACCGGGTCTTCGGCTCGTTCTACGGCGGCCAGGACCGCTTCTTCGGCGAGTTCCGCGAGGGCGGAGACCGGCAGACCAGCGAGATGGACTGGGGCAACACCACCGGCACACTCCGCTACACCCGCGTCGTCACGCCGCAACTGTTCGTCCACGGAACACTCCTCGCGAGCGACTACGGCTTCAACGTCGGCTCCGCCTACGAGGAAGCGCCGGTCCCGGGGCGCGACCCGAGTTCGTTCGGGCTTCAGTACCGCTCCGGCATCCGGGATTTCTCCGCACGCGTGGACGCCGAGTGGTCGCCTCGGCCGGAGCACGCTGCGATGAGCGGCGTCACGCTCACGCACCACCGCTACCGCCCCGGCGCGGTGCAGGTCCAGATCGACGATCCCGGCCTGTCCCCGCTAGACACGCTCCTCGCGCCGAGCGCCCCCGTCTCGGCGCTGGAGGCTCAGGTCTACGTCGAGGACGACTGGCGCGTCTCTCGCGCGCTTCGTGTCAACCTCGGGCTCCACGCCTCGGTGTTCAACGTGGAAGGCCGGACGTTCTCGTCGCTGGAGCCCCGCCTCGCCGCGCGCTACCGCCTCGGTGAGCGCACGAGCGTGAAGGCCAGTTGGGTGCGGATGCGTCAGTACGTCCACCTGCTCACCAACAGCGGCATTGGCCTGCCGACCGACCTCTGGGTCCCCGCGACCGACCGCGTGCCCGCACAGTCCGCTTGGCAGGGCGCCATCGGCGCCGCACGGACCGTGGGCGACTGGAGCCTGGAGGCCGAGGCGTACTGGAAGGAGATGGACGGGCTCATCGAGTACCGCGAGGGCACGAGCTTCCTCGGCGCCGCCGCGAGCGACTGGGAGGCCGCCGTGACCTCGGGCAGCGGCCGGTCGGTCGGCCTCGAACTCCTCGCGCGAAAGACCGCCGGGCGCACGACCGGATGGATCGGCTACACCCTCGCCAATACCAACCGGACCTTCCCCGAACTCAACCGAGGCGAGACGTTCCCCTTCAAGTACGACCGGCGGCACGACATCGGCCTGACGCTTCAGCACCGCGCGACGGAGGGCATCACGCTCGCGCTGACGTGGGTCTACGGGACCGGCAGCGGGTTCACCGCGCCCACCGGCCGCCTCCCGGTGGAGTACACCTCGGCCATAGAGCAAGTCCTCCGGAGCAATTTCGTCTTCGGGTTCAGCGACCCCGGGATCGTCTACGCGCCGCGCAACTCGTCGCGCCTGCCCGACTACCATCGGATGGACCTCGGCCTCACGTGGCGAGGGCGCGCGTGGTGGGGCGAGCACGCCCTCGCGCTGGGCGTCTACAACGTGTACGCCCGGCGGAACCCCTTCTTCGTCGTCGCCGAGGACGCCCTCAACCAGGGCGACGAACTGACCCTGCGCGGCTTCAGCCTCTTCCAGGTCATCCCGTCCATCGCCTACCAGTTCGACTTCTGATGCCGCGCTCTCGCCGCTCCCCGCTGCCTCATTCCGCCTCGGTACCGAGGCGGGCCGCCCTGGCCGTCGCGGTCCTTGCACTTCTCGCGGGCTGCGAGACCTCCGTCGTCATCGACGCGCCTGAGTTGGAAAACGCTCTCGTGGTGTATGCCTTTCCGCAGGCCGACTCTGTGTGGAGCGTCCGGGTGGGCCGCACGCTGCCGCTCGGCGCGGTCATCAACGGCGATCCACTCCCCAGTGAGGTTCAGGACGCGACGGTCCGGCTCTTCGAGGGCGAGGCGCTGCTCGACGAGTTAGTCTTCGAGGCGGGTCTCCGCCCCCCAGGACGCTACGTCTCCCGCCTCGGTCTCCGCCCCACCCCAGGCACGACGTACCGCCTGGAGGTAACCGCCCCGGGACTCCCGATGGCCGTCGCTGAAACCACCCTCCCGCTCCCGCCCGAGGTGGAGTTGACCCGAAACGAATGGGAGCAGGTCACGGTCTTCGGGGACGGCTCCCTCGAAGGGGAGCGCGGGATTGGCATCACGCTCACTGACCTGCCCGGAGAGGACGTGTACGAGATGGCAATCCTCCGGCAAGACCGGAGCGACATGTGCCCCGATGGCCTCTGCAACGAGATTCTTAACGGGTTCCGCAGTTCGTCTCCTTCCCTGCGCGATGGCTACGACCTCCTCGATGTGGACGTGACGATTGAGGAAAATGAGCCGTTTACCTTCGCGGTCTTCCGCGATGCGCTCTTCGAAGCCCGCCGCCAGCGCTTCGACCTCACCTTCGACCTGTTCATCTTCAATGGCTTCGGCTCTGCGTCTACAGTCGAGAACCAACTGTTTGTCGCCCGGGTCAGCGAGCCGTTCGCAGAGTACCAGAAGGCGTTGCAGAACCAGGACCTCAACGAGGACAACCCGTTCGCGGAGCCCACACCGCTGTACTCCAACGTCCAAGGCGGGCACGGCGTCGTCGGCGGATTCAGCGCCGTGCGGGTCCCGCTGCCCACACCGGAGGCAACCGGCGGCGGATCGTAGGCCGGACGGGGCGCCTCCGACGCGTGGAAAAGAGAGACAACGGGGCTCCGCGGGGTCTCGCGTTGGGACGCAGCACACCCGATAGGCGGGGCCGTCGTCACCCCAAGGCGCCATATCGGCGGGGCAAGACCGGAGGCTCGCCAGTGGTGAGATCCTTGATCTCGGAGCCGCTTGTGTCAACTGAACCAGCGGCCGATACCCCCGCTGCTCCCTCCGGCATCCATGCAGGACCGACCCTCCACCCCGCCCCGCTCCGGCGCCTCCCCGTCCCCCGCCCCCGCTCCGTCCGGCGACGTCCACGACGCCGTCTTCGAGGAAGTGGTCTTCGCTCCCACCCCCTCGGCCGAGTGGCGTCCGCCCGAGGTGGTCGAGCCCGTCCCGGAAGCCTCCGGCGACGGCGCCGCGCGCGGCCTGCCCACCTCGGACACCCTCGGCTACGACGAGCGGAGCGGCTTCCGCATCGCGCCCGACGCGCCCGCCGGTGCCAACACGGCCCTCGCACCAGTGGCGCGTCCCGCCTCGGTGCCTGCGGCCCCCGTCGCCGCGCCCGCGGGACCGCCCGCGCCTCCGCCGGAGCCGCCGCGCACCCAGGCCCGCCGCGCCTACCGCGACCGGATGCGGATGCTGCGCCGCCACAAGTGGCTCGCGCTCGCGGTCTTCCTGCTCACGTTCAGTGCCTTCGCGCTGTACACGTACTTCGCGCCGCGCCAGTACCAGGCGTACAGCGTGCTCCTCATCAACCCGAACCGGGCGGCTGGAAGCGCGAGCGAGTTCACGGCTGCGCTCCAGGAAGCTCCGGGCGAGGAGGCCGGAAAGGTGCTGAACCAGGCGCTCATTCTCCAGCAAGCGCCCCAGATCGCGGAGCGGACGGCTCAGGCGGTCCTTGACCAGCAAGGCGCCGAGGCCCTCGCGGTCGTCACCGAGGCGGGCGAAGCGTACGGCTCCCCTGTCGATGCGAATGCGCTCGGCGAGTACCTCCAGAGCGAGGTCGTTTCTATCTCTCCCGAGGGCGAGCAGATCGACGCGGTTCGCGTGCAGGCCACCTCGGGCGATCCGCAGGAAGCCGCGCTCATCGCGAGCGTCTACACGGACCAGTACCTCGCGCTCTCGCGCCAGAGCGGACGCGCGTCCCTCTCCGAGACTCGTGAGCTTCTGGAAGGCCAGTTGATGGCCCGAGAGGGCGAACTGGCCGAGATCGAGTCTCAGATGGAGGCGTTCATGACGAGCGAGAACGTCGCCGGACTCGAGATCCAGACGCAGAACGCCGTCAGCCTCATCGGGCAGTTGGAGTCTCAGTTGGATCTCGCGCGCGTGGAGGTCCGCCAGCGGCAGGCCACCCTCGCCCAACTGGAGCGCGAGGCGGAGACGGTCGGCCAGCGCCTGGAGCAGAGCGCCGCCTCGTCCGCCGCGACGACGCAGGACGCGCAGACCACGGCGGAGATCGCCCGCCTCGAAACGCTTCTCAACCAGGCGTACACGCACAACCCCGAGCTTCGCGGCAACCCGGACGCTCACCCCGACACCCGCGCGATCAACCAGCGCATCCAGTCGCTCCGGGAGGAGCAGCAGCGGCTGGCACAGCAGCGCGCCCAGGGCGCCGTCTCGGCAGGCGGGCTGGACATGAGCAGCACCGGCGCCAACGGGGCCTCGTACGTGGCCAACCTCCAGCGGCGCATCACCGACGAGCGCTCCGCCCTCCAGGGGGCCCGTGCCCGCGCCTCGGCGCTCTCCGGCCGCCTGTCCGAGGCACGGAGCAACCTCCGCGCGAAGCCCGGTCAGGAAGTGGAACTCGCCCAGCTTCGCCGCAGCCGCGACGCTGCCGAGGAGGCCGTCGTGACGCTCCAGCGGCAGTTGGATCAGGCCGAGATCGCCGAAGAGACCGAACTCGCCGTGGCGCAGGTCATCCGGCCCGTCTCGGTCCCGCGCGAGCCCTCGTCGCCGAACGTGCCCCTCATGCTCGGCCTCGGCCTCGCGCTCGGTACCCTCCTCGGCCTCGGTGCCGCCGCTGCGCGCTACACCACCGACAGCCGCGCCCACACGAAGGAGGACGTGGAAGCCGCGGGCTTCTCCGTCATCGGGTCCATCCCGAACCTGACCGCTGCGCTCCGGCGCGGACGCCAGACCGTGGAGGGCGTCGCGGTCCACCCGGGCCTCGTGACCGTCACGGACGCGTTCTCGCGCGATGCCGAGGCGTTCCGCCACCTCCACGCCGCCCTGCACGCCGGAGGCGCCGCCCCCCAGGTCGTCCTCGCGACGGCCCCCACCTCGGGCACCGGCACCAGCCTCATCGCGGCCAACCTCGCCGCCGCTGCCGCCCAGTCCGGCCGCCGCGTGCTCCTCGTCGATGCCGACCTGCGCACGCCCGCCGTGGGCGCGCTGCTCGGGCTCGGCGAGAGCCCGGCCCTCGGCGAGGGCGAGGCGGGCCAGAACGTGGTCTACTGGAGCACCGTCGTGCCCGGCCTCTTCGCGCTGACGGCCCGCGAGACGCCCGAAGCGCCCGGTGCCGCCTGGGCGCCCGAGCGCGTCGGCGCCCTCCTCGGTGACCTCCGGGGCACGTTCGACCTCGTCATCCTCGACACGCCCGCCGCGCTTCGCACCGCCGACGCTGCCCACCTCGCGCCCCACGCCGATGCGGCCCTGCTCGTCGCCGAGGCGGGCGCGACCGACCTCGACGCGATGCAGAGCGTCGCGCAGGAACTCGCCAGTGCGGGCCTCTCGCGCATCGGCGCGGTGCTCAACCGCACCGAGGCGCCCCATGCTCGCGAGACCCGCCGGGCCTCCCGCCCCGCCTCGGAGCGTCAACCGCTCGCGCTTACCGCCTGACCGATCCCCACCCGTCATGCTTCGTCTTTCCCTCTGCCTTCTCCTCGCCGCCCTCGCCGCGCCGCACGCGCTCGCGCAGGCCGAAGACGGCCGCATCGGCCGCAGCGAACTCGTCGTCAACACGACGCCCGGCTACTACGTCTACCACCAGCCCGGCGAAGCGACCGTCCAGGTCGCGGTGGAGGGCGCCGTGCGCAACCCCGGCCTCTACGAGGTCGCCGTCGGGACGACCCTCAACCGCCTGCTGGCCCTGACCGGCGGCGCGACGTACGACGGCCGCACGTCCGATGAGCGCCAGCGCGTGGAGGTGCAGCTCTTCCGGCCCTCCGAAGGCGTTGTCTACCGCACGACGACCAGCGACGTCGCGGCCGATCCCGACTCGTACCCTGCGCTCCGCGAAGGTGACACGGTCATCGTGGACGTGATCCGCAAGCGCGGCTTCTCGTGGCGCGATGGGATCGCGATTGCCGGTAGCCTGACCGGTGTGGCCTTCCTGATCAACGCGCTCTCCGGGAACTAGCCTCGCGAGACGCCCCGCCTCGGTGCCGTCACGGCCTCACCGAGGCGGGCCTCCCCCTCGCGAGCCTCCGAGCACTCTGGCGTCCCCGCCATGACCGACACTCCGACGAACGAGTTGGACGCCGCCCCGTCTCCTCTCCGGCGCTGGCTGAAGGGTGGGGCGTGGTCCGTGCTGGACCAGGGGCTGTTCGCCGGGGCCAACTTCGTCGTCAACATCCTGCTCGCGCGGTGGCTACCGCCGGAGGCGTACGGCTCGTTCGCGGTCGTCTTCTCGGTGTTTCTCCTCGCGGGGACGCTCCACGGGGGCTGGTTTGTGGAGCCGATGCTTGTCTTCGGGGCGGGCAAGTTTGAGTCCCGGTTCGCGGCGTACGTGCGGATGCTCCTCCGCGAGCACGCCCGCTTCTCGGTGGTGACCGGCATCGGGCTGGGCATCGTGGGCGCGGCCTTTCTCGCCTCGGGCAACTCCCTCCTCGGGTCGGACTTTCTCGCGGCGGCGGCGGCGTCGGGGTTCATCCTCGCGCTGTGGATGATGCGCCGGGCCTGCTACGTCGCCGACCGGCCGGACTGGGCCGCCTCGGCGGGCGCAGTCTATCTCGTGCTGGTGATCGGCGGGGCGGCGGGGCTCTTCGCGATGGGCTGGCTCTCCGGCACGACGGGCTTCCTGCTCATGGCCGCAGGATCTGCCATCGCGTGCATTCAGCTCGGGTACCAACTCGGCGTGTTCCGCGCCCGAGGCGACTGGGCGCTCCGGCTGGAGGCGCGGCGCGTCCACATTACCTACGGCAAGTGGGCGGCCCCGACGGGTGCGCTGGAGTGGGTCCACACCTCGCTTCCGTTGCTCGTGCTCCCGCTGTTCGTCGGGCTGGAGGGCAGTGGCACGCTCCGGGCGCTTTACAACCTCGCGCAGCCTGCGCTCCACGTCTTCTCAGCGCTGGCGCTCATCGCGCTGCCCGCGTTCGTCCGCGCGAGAGCCTCGGGGGAGATCCACCGGGTGGCGAAGATCGTGGGCGCCGGGATGGGTGCCCTCGCGCTGGGCTACGCGGCCGTGCTGATGGTCTTCGGGACGTTCATCGTGGACGTGCTCTACAAGGGGCAGTACGCCGTCACGACGGTTCAACTCGCCATCATCGCCGGGATCTCCGTCGTCGCCGCGTTCACGGGCGTGCTGCTGGCGTGGCTCCGCAGCGAAGAGCGGCCCGACGTGATCTTCCGCGCGCGGATGGCCGCCGTCGGCGCCGCCTCGACGGTGGGCGTGGCGCTGACGGCGCTGTTCGCCGTCGCGGGCGCCCTCGCCTCGGACCTGATCTCGCTGCTCGTGGAGGCGACGGTGGAGGCGCGGCACGTCCGCAAGGGCGAGAAGGCCGCAGCCACCGAGGCGGAGACTCCTGCCGCCGACGAGGTGGGCGGGGACGGCGCCGCGCACCGAGGCGCACCGAGGGGGCGTCGCCGGGTGCTCATCGAGGCGTTCGCGTGCATGCCCGGCGAGGGCTCCGAGGGCGGCGTGGGCTGGAACATGGCGCGCGGCATGGCGCGCTACCACGACGTGTGGGTGCTGACCTACGAGGGCTGGCGGAAGCAGATCGAGGACGAGTTGGCCGTTCGGCCTGTGCCGGGCCTTCAGTTCGAGTACGTCTCGCTGCCCGTCGAGCCGGAGCGGTTCCGGTCGGGGCGGATCCACCGCCGGGGCATTCGCGAGCAGGTGCACTACCTCGCGTGGCAGTGGGTGGCGGAGCGCGCGGCGAAGCGTCTCCATGCCGAGGTCGGCTTCGATCTCGCGCACCACGCCACGTTCGTGAAGTACTGGAAGCCGAGCGCGGTCGCCCGCCTCGGGATCCCGTTCATCTGGGGGCCGGTTGGCGGCGGGGAATCGGCCCCGAGGACGTTCTACCCGGCCTACAGCGCGCCCGGACGCCTCGAGGAGCGCCTCCGCGACACGGCTCGGAAGTGGATGGAGCAGACGGACATCGTGGGCTACACGGCCGCCAACGCCACCATCTCCTTCGCGACCACTGAAGAGACGGCCCGACGCCTCCGACGCCTCGGTGCGACCCCGGTGGAGGTCCGCAGCGCCATCGGCCTCTCGCGCGAGGTCATCGACGAGATGACCACGGTGCCCCCGCTGGACGACGGCCCGGTCCGGTTCGTCTGCATCGGGCGGCAGATCCCGTTCAAGGGCTTCCGGTTCGCGCTCCAAGCCTTCGCTGAGGCCAAGAAGCGTGCACCGGGCCGCTTCCTCCACGCGGAGTTGTGGATGATCGGCGACGGCTCCGAGCAGGACCGGCTCGTGGCCGAGGCGCACGACCTCGGCATCGCCGGGCAGGTCCGCTTCACGGGGCGCATCCCGCGAGACGAGGTGCTGCTGTCGCTGCGGCAGTCGCACGCTCTGATCCACCCGAGCCTGCACGAGTCGGGCGGTGGGGTCTGCCTGGAGGCGATGGCGGCCGGTCGGCCGGTGGTCGGCTTCCGCCTCGGTGGCACGGCCGTCCACGTCCCGCCCGAGGCGGGGATCCTCGTCGAGACCGTCGCGCCTGAGCCCGCCGTGGCGGCACTCGCGGGCGCGCTCCTGGAGATCGAGGCCGACCGCAACCGGGCACGCCAGATGGGCGCCGTCGGGCAGTGGATCGTCAGCGAGCGGTTCTGCTGGGACGACCGCGTGCGCGAGATGGCGCGGACCTACGCTCAGGTCCTCGCGCCCGAGATGGGGGCCCTCCACCTCGTCGCCCCCGGCACTACGGAGCCCTCCCCCCTCGGTACCAAGGCGGAGGAGGTCCACGGCCTGGACGCACCGGCCCCATGAGCGAGCGCAGCCTCTGGTCGTTCGAGCCCGGCGTGCGCGTGGACGTGCAGCGCCGCCCGGGCGACGTGTGGATCGCCGTGCTGGCGGTGCTGCTCTTCCTCTACGCCTTCGTGGGCAAGAGCGCGGCCTACATCGGCGTCCCGCCGCTGTTCATCGGCGAGGTGGTGCTGGCCTCCGGGCTGGCGGTCTCGCTGCTGGCGCGGCGCCCGCAGACGTACTTCGTGATCCCCGCGATGTGGGTCTCGGTGCTGCTCATGGCGTGGGTGGCGATCCGCACCCTCCCGTACATCGGCGAGTTCGGCTTCGACGCCCCTCGCGATGCCATGATCGCGGGGTACATCCTGTTCGCGTTCCTGACCGCCGGGTTCATCATGGAGCGGCCGGAGCGGCTCCGGTGGCTGATGGAGAAGTACCGGATCCTCGTCGTGGCGGTGTGCGCGGCGACGTGGCTCGTCTACCTCGTCTATCGCATCAACCCGGAGATCTTCCCCATCCTCGCGTGGTCCGGCAACGACACGCGGATGATGGAGCACAAGCCGGGCGACCTGCTCGTCCACCTCGCGGGGATCACCTGCTTCCTCGTGCTCCGCTTCAAGAAGCCCACGCCGCTTCTGCTCGCGCTGCTCATCGTCGGCACCGCCGCGATGATGGTCGGCAACCGAGGCGGGATGCTGGGCTACGTCCTCGCGATGGCGCTCTTCGCGGTGCTCAAGCCGCGCGGCGCCACGTTCGGCAAGCTGGCCTACGTCGGCGCGTTCCTCATCATCCTGGGGCTGCTGGTGGACACCAACAGCATCAAGGTCAACGAGGGCAACCGCAACCTCTCCGTGGAGCAGATCTGGGAGAACGTGCGGAGCATCTTCGGCAGCAGCGACGACCGCGTGCTCAACGACACCGTCGAGTGGCGCACGACGTGGTGGACGCGCATTGTCAACTACACCTTCTTCGGCGAGTACCGCTGGCACGGCAAGGGCTTCGGCCGCAACATCGCGACCGAGGACGGCTTCCGGGTGGACCAGCAGGGCTCTCTCCGAAGTCCCCACAACGCCACCATGACGATGCTCGCCCGAGGCGGCGTGACTGGCGCCTCGCTGTGGCTGCTCGTCCACGCGCTGTGGTTCTGGAGCATGCTTCGGGGTTGGTTCACGGCCAAGACGCGAGGGCTCCGCGAGTGGCAGGGCTTCTTCGCGACGTGCATGGCGTTCTGGCTCGCGGCCCACGTCAACTCGTCCTTCGATGTCTACCTCGAAGGCCCGATGGGCGCGATCTGGTTCTGGAGCGTGGCCGGTCTCGCCGCCGCGGGCACGAAGCTGATCGAGACGCACCCGGACCTCCTCGACGGCCTCATCGAAGGCTTGGACGACACGGCTCCGCCCGCCTCGGGCGCGACGTGGGGATGGTCCTCCGGCGATGGCGCGGCGACAGCCCCGCCCTCCGCCTCGGTGCCCCCTGCCGCCGTCCCGAGGTGGACCTCGATGTCGCCCTGAACGGTGGTCGTGTTCCGGGTGGGCGACCCGGCTCGGTCGCACTCGACTCCTCTACGACTGGCGGAATACGGATTCTGTACCCTGATGTCGGGATGTGCCCCAGAGGACGACGGACCACAGACGACGGACCACGGGAATACGGTGGTCTGTCGTCCGTGGTCTGTGGTCTCTGCCACACACGGAGACCGAACGGAATGCAGACACCAGAGCCACGAAACGGTAGAACGGACCACGTCGCCGCACCGCCCGCCTCCGTCTACGCAGGCACCGTCTCGCGCCTGACCGCCGCGCGGAGCGCCGCCTCCACCCGATCCGCCAGCCGGTGGGGCGCGAAGGCCTCGCGGAGCGCCCCCTGCATCCGAACGATCTCCTCGCGAGGAGTCGCGAGGGCGGCCTCCACCGCGTCACCGAGGCGGGCGGGGTCGGTGAGCGGGAACGCGCCCGCCTCGGTGGCGTGGCGCGCGATCTCGTGGACGGCCGTCCCCTCGGCAAACACGACGGGCGTGCCGAGGGCGACCGATTCCAGCAGCGGCAACCCGAAGCCCTCAATCTCGGAGGGGAACACCAACACGGCGGCCTCGCGGTAGAGCCGGACCAATTCGTCGTCGGTCACGCGCCCGTGCGCGACCGCTCCGGGGACCGCACCGAGGCGGGCGCGGAGATCGTCCGGGAGACCGCCCACGACGTGCAGGGGCGGGAGGTCCCGCCCCGCCTCGGTGAGGGCCTGCCACGCGTCGATCAACCAACCGGTGCGCTTGTGCGGCGCGCCGGACCCGAGGTGGAGCGCGAACGGCGGCTCGGCGCGCATGGGCTCGGTGGTCTCGAAGGCCGCGGTGGCAAAGATCACGTCCACCGGAGGCGCCTCGATGCCGGAGCGGGCGCAGAAGTCGAGGATCTGCCCTCGCGCGGTCTCGGAGACGGTCGCGACGCGACTGGCGCGGCGGAGGCTCGCGCGGAGCTGCGCCAGCCAGAACCCCATCGCCAGGCGGGAGCGGTCGCCCGGATAGAGCCGGGCGTAATGATCCAGGATGGCATCGTGGACGAGCGCAAGGGTCGGGGCGCCCGGCGGGACCGGCGAGACCAGAAAGCCCTTCGGGTAGAACCACACGTCCACATCCGGACGCGCGAGGGCCGGATGCAACGCGTCGCCACCGAGGCGGGACACCTGCCGGTCCGTGCGGAAGGGCAGCACGACCGTCTCGGCCGCGAGGCCCTCGGGCAGGCGCACCGAGGAGCGAGACACGACCTGCACCCAGTCCACGCGCCCGCGCATCACCTCGGCGATGGCGAGGGTCGCGCGGGTGATGCCGAGGCTTCGGTCGCGCTCGGGGTGCTGGTCGGCGAGGTAGATCGCAGCCGTCATGTCGGACGAGGTATCGTCCGGTGCGCGAGGGGCTTAACGGGGTCTTGTGCGCGATGACCGCCTGCCCAAGGGCACGTTGTGTGGTCAGCCCGGCCGGTTATCGCACAGGGAGTGCAGGAATGGTCCGTGCCTTGCCGATCCCCTCATCACGCCACCCTCCCCACCCGTGTCTGCTGCCCACGTCCTCGGCATCCGCTTCGATGCCCTCACCACCGACGCTGCCGCTCGCCGCCTCCTCGGCATGGCCGAGCGCCACGAGAGCGGCTACGCCTGCTTCTCGAACGCCCACGGCGTCATCGAGGCGCAAGACGATCCGTCGTTCGCCGATGTCCTCAACGGTGCCGACCTGAACCTCCCGGACGGCATGAGTGTCGTCCGCGCGATGCGGAGCCTGGGCGTGGACCAGCGCAACCGGGTCTACGGCCCGGACCTGACGCTCGCCATCGCTCGCCTCGCGGCCGAGGCGGACGTGCCCGTCGCGTTCTACGGCTCCTCGCAAACGGTGCTGGATGCCCTCGCGGAGAACCTCCCGAAGAAGGCCCCCGGCCTTCAGATCGTGGAGGCCATCTCGCCCCCGTTCCGTGCCCTCACCGAGGCGGAGGACGAGGCGTTCGTCCAGCAGCTTCGCGCCAGTGGCGCCCGGATCGTCTTCGTCGGCCTCGGGTGTCCGCGCCAGGAGCGCTGGAGCGCCGAGCACGCCGAGCGGATCGGCGCGGTGTGTCTCGCCGTAGGCGCTGCATTCGACTTCCACGCCGGACTCCTCCAGCAGGCCCCTCCGATCCTCCAGCGGGCCGGACTGGAATGGGCCTTCCGTCTCGCGATGGAGCCCAAGCGCCTCTGGCGCCGCTACGCGCGTGTCGTTCCCCGATTCCTGGCCGGATTCGCCGCGCAGCGGTTCCGCCATCGCCCGGCAAACCCCACCACGAGCGAGACGGCACACGCCTAGCGGGTCTCGTTCCCATCCACCCCCCGTACCTTCCCCCTCATCGGCATCCCGCGCCTCGCGCCCGGCCGTGCCGAATCCCCTTCGCCACCCGAGCCATGACCCTCGATCACACCCCCCAGCAGACCCGCGTCCTCGTCACCGGAGCGGGCGGCTTCATCGGCCACCACCTCGTCACCTACCTCAAGCGCAAGGGCTACTGGGTGCGTGGCGTCGACATCAAGGAGCCGGAGTACGCTCCCACGGACGCCGATGAGTTCGACCTCCTGGACCTCCGCCGCTGGGACAACTGCCTGGAGACCCTCCGCCCCGCCCCGGACGGACAGAAGATCGACCATGTCTACGCCCTCGCGGCGGACATGGGCGGGATGGGATTCATCTCGGCCAACCACAGCCTGATCCTCCACAACAACGTGCTCATCAACACGCACACGCTGGAGGCTGCACGCAAGGCGGGCGTGACGCGCTACTTCTACACGTCGAGCGCGTGCGTCTACCCGGAGCACCTCCAGACCTCGGCGGACGTGGTGCCGCTCAAGGAGGAGGACGCCTACCCCGCCGCGCCGCAGGACGCCTACGGCTGGGAGAAGCTCTTCACCGAGCTCCTCTGCCACTACTACGCCGGCGACTACGGCATGGAGACGCGGACCGTCCGCTTCCACAACGTCTACGGTGAGCTTGGCACCTGGGAGGGCGGCCGCGAGAAGGCCCCCGCCGCGATGTGCCGCAAGGTGGCCGTCGCCAAGCTGACCGGCGAGCCGGAGGTCGAGATCTGGGGCGACGGCGAGCAGACCCGTTCGTTCATGCACGTTGACGACTGCGTGGAGGGCGTCTACCGTCTCATGATGAGCGACTACCGCGAGCCGCTCAACCTCGGCCGCGACCGGATGGTGACCATCAACCAGCTCGTCGACATCGTCGCCGAGGCAGGCGGAGCCACCATCGAGAAGGTCCACATCGACGGCCCGATGGGCGTCCGGGGCCGCAACTCGGACAACGACCGCCTCCGCGAGGCGCTCGGCTGGGAGCCGCAGATCCCGCTGGAGGAGGGCATGGCCCGCACCTACCGCTGGATCGAGGCGCAGGTCCGCGACAAGCTCGCCCGCGAGGCGATGGAGCGCGAACTCGCCGCCTCGGGCGATGGCGCCGTGAACGCAGCGGAGCCCGTGTAACGGTCGCGTGGCCGAGAGGTCACAGCCACCTGAACTGCCGTAGGGGTGCAGCGCGCTGTACCCCTACGCTGTTTCTGCCCCATCCGCTCAGGCTCCCCATGCCCCGCGTCTCCGTTGCCCTGCCCGTCTACAACGGCGAGCCGTTCCTCCGCCGCACCCTGGACGACCTCCGGGCACAGACCGAGGCGGACTGGGAAGCCGTCGTCTGCGACAATGCGTCCACGGACGCCACCGCCGACCTCCTCACCGAGGCGGCCCGCGAGGACCCGCGCATCCGCGTCGTGCGGAACGAGCGCAACCTCGGGGCGCTGCCGAACGCCAACCAGGCGATCGAGCGCACGACGGCTCCGTACGTGAGCCTCTGGGGCCACGACGACCGCCACCACCCCGACTTCCTCGGTGCCCTCGCGGACGCTTTGGATGCCACCCCAGCAGCGTCGCTCGCCTACCCCATGTCCACCCTCGTGGGCGTGGACGACGTTCCGTTCGATTGGGACCCGTCCTGCCGCGCCTTCCGGGACGCGGACGGCCGCTTCTTCGACTACGACCGAGGCTTGGAGATGGACCTGCCGCACGATCCGGTCGGCCGCCTCGGTGCCGTTCTCTCCACGGGCAGCATCGACGCCTCCATCCACGGGGTCTTCCGCCGGGAGGCGCTCCTCGCTGGCCTCCCGATGACCATCCACTCCTCCGACCGCCACGTCCTCGCGACGGCCGCACTCCGTGGCGACTTCGCCTACCTGCCCCGCCCTCTCTTTGGGTTCCGCATCCATCCGGGCAGCACCTGTTTCCTGGATCCCGAGGCATGGGCGGAGCGCGAGACCGGAGGGTCGGGGGCCTCGCGCTCGGAGTGGCGCTCCCTCGTGAACTACGTCCGGCGCCCTCTGACGGCACCGATCCCACTGGCGCAACGAGCCTCGGCGATTACCGCCATCGCGTCGGCGTCCCTGAAGCGACGGGGCCGATCCGTCGCGCGTTCTCCCGAACGCCCGTCCATCGATCCCGAGTGGGCGAGCCTGTGGTCCTGGCTCGCACACCCCATCGACTCTCCCGACGAGCGCCTGCCCGATTACACATATACAGAACACGTCGCAGGATCCTATATGACGGCCCAACAATAGCCTCTCTGTCTTTTCTTCTTTCTCACTCCAACCCCCATGACCTCTCGACTATTGATTTCGACAGATTGGACGTGTATCTAGATGCAGCTTCAGCCAGAGGCTACCACCACATTCCCACGCAACGCCTGAAACGGCACTACACCATGGCCAAGAAAGACTCACGCCGCGAGTTTGATTTCGAGACGATCCCTTCCACAGAAGCCACCAAGCGCAAGTCTCAGCGCGGACGCCGCCGCAGCAAGTACAGCCCCATCGGGGAGAAGTTTGAGGCTCTCAGCCAGGACGAGACCCTCGTCTTCACGGCGACCAAGAACGAGGTGCAGGGCATCCGCAACTACATGCGCCGCAACTTCGATGGCGAGCACGCGGTGAGCAGCCGCGCCGCCGCGGGCGACAACTTCGAGGTGTTCATCTCGAAGGAGTAGGCACCACCTACGCCCTCTCTTCCGACGCCCAGCGCTGCACCCCGCGCTGGGCGTTCTTCGTTCGTCAGGGGTCTACCCGTGCCGATGAGGGAGCCTGGACGTACCCAGGAGCCCGGGTAGTTCGGATGGGGACGGAGCGGCATGGTCTTGGAGAGACCGAGCCCGTCTGTTTGACTCCTCCGCATGCGCATCCTCATCACCGGCCACGACGGGTACATCGGCACCGTCATGGCGCCTGCCCTTCGCACCGCAGGCCACGACGTCCACGGCCTCGACGCCGACCTCTTCTCTGCCTGCGCCTTCGGGCCGCAGCCTCCCGCGATCCCCTCGCGCCAGCGGGACCTCCGCGAGGCCACACCGGACGACCTCGCGGGGTTCGACGCCGTCGTTCACCTCGCGAACCTGAGCAACGACCCGCTCGGCAACCTGGACCCCGACCTCACCTACGCCATCAACCATCGCGCGACGGTCCGCCTCGGTGAGTTGGCGCGCGAGGCTGGAGTGGAGCGGTTCGTGTTCGCGTCTAGCTGCAGCCTGTACGGCGCCGCCGGGCAGGACGCCGTGGACGAGACCGCGCCGTTCAATCCCGTCACGCCGTACGGCGAAGCCAAAGTGCTCGCCGAGCGTGACCTGAAGGCCCTCGAAACCGACAGCTTCGCGCCGGTCTTCATGCGCAACGCGACCGTCTACGGCGTGAGCCCGCGTCTCCGCTTCGACCTCGTGGTGAACAACCTGACGGCCTGGGCGGTCGCGACGGGGCAGGTCCGGATGAAGAGCGACGGCAGCCCGTGGCGCCCGCTCGTCCACGTCCGCGACGTGTGCTCTGCGTTCCTCGCCGCCCTGGAGGCCCCCACCGAGGCGGTCTCCGGCAAGGCCTTCAACGTCGGCTCGGATGCCGAGAACTACCGCATCCGCGAGGTCGCCGAGATCGTGGGCGAGGAGGTAGACGGCACCGAGGTGACCTTCGCCAGCGGCGCCTCTCCCGACACCCGGAGCTACCGCGCGGGATTCGGCAAGATCGAGCGCGTGCTCGGCTGGACCGCCGAGCGGACCGTCCGCGATGGCGTCCGCGAGGTGCGCGACGCGCTCTCGGATCTCGGGCTCCAACCCGATGACTTCGAGGGGCCGCGCTACTCCCGCATCGCGCACCTGAACGCCCTCCTCGGTTCCGGCCGCCTCGGTGCGGACCTGAGATGGACCGGCGCCTCCAGCACAGACACCGCGCGAGGCGTCTCTGCCCCCGACGCCCCCGAGCCCGCCTTCGCCTGACCCACCCCCGCCTCGGTACCGAGGCGGTCCCCTCCGCTGCACCCCCATGACTGCGACCGCTCTTTCCCCCACCTTGACCCGCCTCTCGGGCACCACGGGCCTGACATGCCGCCACTGCGGCACGCCGCTCCGCCAGTCCGTCGCCGATCTCGGGATGCACCCGCCGTGCCAGAGCGTGGTCCAGCCCGAGGACCGCTGGGCTCCCGAGACCGTCTATCCGCTGCACGCCTTCGTGTGTGGGTCGTGCCGGCTCGTCCAGATCGACGAGGTGGTGCCGCCGGAGGAGATCTTCAGCGAGTATGCCTACTTCTCGTCGTACTCGACCTCGTGGCTGGCGCACGCCTCGCGCTACGCGGAGGCCATGACCGAGCGGTTCGCACTCGGCCCGGAGCACACCGTCATCGAGATCGCGAGCAACGACGGGTACCTGCTGCGCAACTTCGTGGAGCGCGGGATCCCGTGCCTGGGCGTGGAGCCCGCCGCGAACGTCGCGAAGGCCGCCGAGGCGGCGGGTGTGCCCACGCGCGTGGCGTTCTTCGGCGAAGCCGAGGCGCAGAAGATGCGCGCCGAGGGCATCGGGGCCGATCTCATCGCGGCGAACAACGTGCTCGCCCACACGCCCGAGTTGAACAGCTTCGTGGCAGGGCTGGCCGTGCTCCTCAACGAGCGCGGCGTCGCGACGCTGGAGTTCCCCCACCTCGTCCGGCTGATGGAGGAGAACCAGTTCGACACCATCTACCACGAGCACTTCAGCTACTTCTCGTTCACGACCGTCGAGCGGATCTTCGCCTCGTTCGGGCTCACGCTCTTCGACGTGGAGGAGCTGCCCACCCACGGCGGCTCGCTTCGGATCTACGCCCGCCACGCGGCGGACGAGTCCCGCCCGATCTCGCGCGCCGTCCACGACCTCCGCCAGCGCGAGGCCGACTGGGGCGTGGACCGAGACGAGACGTACGCCGCCTTCGCGGATCGCGTCCGCCAGACGAAGCACGCGCTCCTCCGCTTCCTCCTCGGTGCCGCCGAGGCGGGCAAGACCGTCGTGGGCTACGGCGCGGCGGGCAAGGGCAACACGATGCTCAACGCCTGCGGCATCAAGCCCGACCTCGTGGCCTACACGGTGGACCGCAACCCGTACAAGCAGGACACCTACATCCCGAGCGCCCGGCTGCCGGTCTTCGCGCCGGAGAAGATCTTCGAGACGCGCCCGGACTACGTGCTCATCCTCCCGTGGAACCTGCGCGACGAGATCGCGGAGCAGATGAAGGGCATCCGCGAGTGGGGCGGCCGGTTCGTCGTGCCGATCCCCGAGGTCGACGTTTTCTAGTTCCGGGTTCTGAGTTCCGGGTTCAGCGTCGTGGGTCCCGGGATGGAGAACCCGGAACGCGGAACCATGAACACGGAACCCACCCCGATTCCCGGCTGCGTGCTCGTCGTGCCCGAGTGGCACGAGGACGAGCGCGGCGGCTTCGCGCGGACGTGGGACGGCGCCGAGATGGCCCGCCTCGGTCTCGACGTAGACGTGGTGCAGTGCTCGCTCTCGCGGAACACCCATCGCGGGACGCTGCGCGGGATGCACTACCAGGCCGCGCCACACGAAGAGGCGAAGCTCGTCCGCTGCACGCGCGGGGCCGTGTTCGACGTGTGCCTCGATCTCCGCGAGGGCTCCGACACGTTCGGCCAGTGGACCGGAGCCGAGTTGACGGCGGAGAACGCCCACGCGCTCGTCGTCCCGAAGGGCTGCGCGCACGGCTTCCTCACGCTCACCGACGACACCGAGGTGTTCTACATGATCGCGGGGTCCGGCTACGCCCCCGAAGCGGGCCGAGGCGTCCGCTACGACGATCCCGCGTTCGGCATCGAGTGGCCGGGCGAAGTGCGCGTCATCAAGGACCGCGACGCGACCTACCCGCTCTGGCGCGAAGGCTCAGCTGGGTCTTGATCAGATGCCCGCCTCGGTGACTGGACGTACCGAGGCGGAGGGGCGCACGTCGCGAATCACTTCGTCGGCAGCGCGGAGTGACCTGTCAGGCACGCTGTGCCACACCGTCCCCCAGAATCCCTGTGCACCGAGGCGGACAACCGACTGCCTTGTCGGCGGTCCGCGGTCGGCCGTCAGCGGTCGTTCGGACAGGCGGCGCCCATCGGTCTCAACGCCCCATCACCCGCCTCGGTGACTACCTAGACGCACCGAGGCGGAGAGGCGCGCGTCCCACGCCGGGCCAGATCCTCGCGAGCCCGAACGCAGCCCGGACCGTCACCCACAGCGCCGTGACAACCCAGACCCCCGC
>JBCCPW010000007.1:0-23571 GCA_039024735.1 Bacteroidota bacterium | reverse complement strand
GCGTCCGTGAGGAGTGCCCAGAGGACCATCGGTGTGGCCCGGATGTCGGCGGAGGCTCGGTATTCCATGGCGGGGGTGTTCGTCCGTCAAGGGGGCCGCGGATGGGCGTGAAGAGGACGGCCCGGCGGTCTAGATTTCAGGCCGACCCGAGAGTCAGGGACCAACCTGCGGAGCATCTCGCCGTCCGTCCTGAGCCCCACCTGAAAAGCACCTGAGCGCCCCTGAATCTGAGCGCAGGCCGCTAGAATCCGCCTCCGTGGAGCACGACTTCTACCTCGCCGACTGGCTCGTCCAGCCACGCCGCCACCGGCTCGTCCGCGAAGACGCCGAGGCGCGGCTGACCGACCGAACGGTGCGAGCGCTTCTCCGTCTGGCGAAAACTCCGGGCGAGGTCGTCACGCGCGATGAGATGTTCGAGGCCGTCTGGCCGGACACGGTCGTCTCTGACGACTCGCTCTTCCGCACCATCGCGGATCTCCGCCAGGCCCTCGGCGACAACGCCCGCGACCCGGCCTACATCGAGACGGTCCGGCAGGTCGGGTACCGTCTCGTGGCGCCGGTTCACAGCGGCGATGGCTGGGCGGCCCGCACCGAAGGCGACTCGGTACCGGAGCCTGTCGCACCCCCGCCTCCGGTTTCCCCCGCCTCGGTGCCACGCTCGGGGCCTTCGCGCTGGGTTCTCACGGTGGCCGGTGCTGCCCTCGCGCTGATCGTGCTCGTGGGCACTGCGTGGGCGCTCCGTTCCTCCGGCGCCTTGCGTCCGGCCGAGTGGGAGACGCGGCCCCTCTCCACCGACCCCGGCATCGAAAGCTTCCCTTCCCTCTCGCCCGACGGCCAGCTCGTCGCGTACGTGCGCGATCCGTGGACCTCCGGCACGCTCGTCGTGCGGCGCTTAGATGGCGACGCGGCCTCTCCCGTGGCAGACTCCGCGGGCCACGTCGCCTACCCGGCGTGGAGCCCGGGCGGGGACTCCCTCGCGTTCGCACGCTACGAGGGCGCCCGCGTGACGCTGCGGGTGGCCCCGCTCGTGGGGGGGAGCGAGCGCACCGTCGCCGATCTCCCCTGCGACGCCTGCGAGGTGGGGGGCGTCTCGTGGCACCCGGTCAGGGGGCGTCTCGCCTTCGCCGTCCGCCAGGCGGACCAGCCCGTCTCGATCTCCTCGCTCGACCTCACGACCGGTGCCATCGCGCCTCTCACAGATCCGCCCGGTGGGGGGTTCGGGGACTGGCAACCGGCGTGGAGCCCGTCCGGCGAGGCCCTCGCATTCCTTCGCGGGACGGCCCCGGCCGAGATCGCCTCGGGCCTGACGGCGGTGCGTGGTCGCGTGGTTGTCACGCGAGACGGCCGCACGACCGCCGTGACACCGTCCGACTCTGACCTGTACGGCCTCACGTGGCTGGACGACCAGACGCTCGTGGTAGCAGCGCGCGTCTCCGGCGAGGGCTTCGGCCTCTGGCGCGTCTCGCTCCGTGGCGACGAGATCACACGCCTGTTCTCGCACAGTGCCGCCCTGTTTCGGAACGTGAGCGCGGCGGCCGGGCGGCTCGTCTTCGAGGAATGGAATGGACAGGTAGACACGTGGCGCGTCCCCCTCGGTGAGGGTGACAGGGAGCCCGTCCTCGCCTCGACGCGCTCGGACGAGGGCGCCCGCTTCAGCCCGGACGGCAAGCAGGTCGCGTTCATCTCCTCGCGAAGCGGGACGCGCGAACTCTGGGTCTCCCGCGCCGACGGATCCGCCCCCTCGCGGGAGACGACCTTCGGCGAAGGCGCGGTGGGCGCTCCCGCGTGGCACCCCGATGGTCGCCAGTTGGTTTACGTCCACACGGGCGCCGATGGCCTCTCCACGCTGCACCTCGCCGATGCCCGAGGTCCCGCCTCGCGCGTGCTCTGGGCCCCCGACCGTCCGCTGGTGGCGCCGAGCATGACGCGAGACGGAACCGCGGTGTTCGTCGGGGCGGAGACCCGCGCGACGTGGGACATCTGGCGCGTTCCTCTCGATGGCACAACCCCGGAGCCCCTCGGCATCTGGGGAGCACGCATCGCCGCTGAGTCCCCCGATGGTTCGCTGATCGTCGCGCTCAACGGTCAGGACGGGCTCTTCCAGTGGAGGCCCGGCGAGACCCCGCGCCGGTTCTCAGAGACGCCCGTCGCCCGCGATTGGGGCAACTGGGCTCTGGCCGGGGACCGGGTCGTGAGGTTGCGGTGGGAAGAGGCTGCACCAGAACGCGACGACCCCTCTCCCGTGGCCGTCCTCGACGTGATCGGTCTCGACGGTCGGCCCGTCGGACGGCGTGTGCTTGACGGGCTGGCGGTGCCTCGCGGCAACCTCAGCCTCGGCGTGAGCGCGGACGGAGCCGTCGCGCTCGTCTCCGCGCGGGCGGGCACCACGGCGGACGTGTCCTGGGCCGAGGCCCGCTGATCCGCCTCGGTGCGACGCCGAGGCGGAGATGGCCGTCCCGCCAGCCGACTGGCGGATGCGCCAGGAGCGGAACCCGCGTGGCGGCGCGAACGGTTCGGAGCGCGATGACGCTTGCCCTCTCCACCCCCGCTCGCCTTCTCCGCGTCGAGGTCCACGCCGCCGATCCGCTCGTGCGGCACGGGCTGGCGGCGCTCCTCGCCGAGGCGGGCGCCGAGATCCACGACACCCCCGAGGCGGGCCCCGCCGACGTGGCGCTCATCGCCGGGCGCGAGGTGGACGACCCCGAGACGCCCACCCTCGCGCTGGTGGCCGACGACGCCGAGGCCCGGCAGGCCCGCCGGTCCAGAGCCCTCGGCATTCTGCCGCGCGACGCCGAGCCGGGGGCGCTCCTCGCGGCGCTTCTGGCCGTAGCGGAGGGCCTCCGCGTGGACACCCTCGCGTTCGAGGATCCCGCCCCGGCACCCGCGCTGGACGGTCCCGATGCCCTCACGCCACGCGAGATGGACGTGCTCGCGCTCGTCGCCGAGGGGCTGCCCAACAAGCTCGTCGCAGACCGCCTCGGGATCACGGAGCGGACCGCCCGCTACCACGTCGCGCAGATCCTCGCGAAGCTGGACGCGCAGAGCCGCACCGAGGCGGTGGTCACGGGCGCGAGGCTGGGGCTGGTGTCGCTCTGATCCGATCCGCCTCGGTGAGATCATCGAGGCGGGCCTGGCCGAAGCGCCACGCGAGACTGGCCGACCCGCCGAGGCGCTGGCCGCGCGCCGGTCCGTTGCTTCGTGTCAGCATCCCCCGATTCCCATGCCCGACTCTCCCTTCGCTCACCTCTCCGATTCCATCGCCGCGACCGTCGAGGCCGTCGCTCCGTCCGTCGTCCGGGTGGAGGCGCGGCGGCGCGGGAACGCCTCGGGCGTGGCCTGGAGCGCCGACGGTCTCGTGATCGCCTCGGACCACACCGTTCAGCGCGACGACGACCTCCGCGTTGGCCTCCCCTCGGGCGAGATCGTCGAGGCGGAACTGGTCGGCCGCGATCCGACGACGGACCTCGCGCTGCTCCGCACCGAGGCGGACCTGACCCCGCCGACCTGGGCCGAGGCGGACACCGTCTCGGTGGGGCATCTGCTCCTCTCGGTCGGGCGTCACGATGAGCCCGCGCAGACCGCGATGGGCATCGTCGCGCGGCGGGCGGGCGCGTGGCGGACCGGCGCCGGGGGCCGTGTGGACGCGCTCCTCGTCACGCACATTCCCGTCTACCCGGGCTTCTCGGGCAGTGCCGTCACCGACGCCCGCGGGCGCGTGGTGGGGCTCGGGACCTCGCACTGGGGACGCCGCGCGGCCCTCGCGATTCCCACGTCCACGCTTCGCCGCGTGGCCGGTGCTCTCGCCGAGCACGGGCACGTCCCGCACGGCTACCTCGGCGTGACCACCCAGCCCGCCCGCCTCCGGGGCGGCGGTCACGGCCTCCTGATCCTCGACGTGGCCGACGGCAGCCCGGCCGATCACGCGGGCGTCCTCGTGGGCGACGTGCTGGTCGGCCTCGGGGACGAGAGCATTCGGGGTGCGCACGATCTGGTGGCCGCGCTGGCCGAGGCGGCCGGGCAGACGCGGACGCTCCACATCGTGCGAGGCGGAGCCCCCATCACGCTCGATGCCGAGGTGGGCGTGCGCTGAGTCTCTCCGCCTCGGTGCCGAGACGACTTCCGCCTGTGTTCACCGTCCAAGGGGGTCTCGTTGTTTAGACGCAGTCTAAATTGATTGACGGCTAGGCCCGGACGCGCGCTCAGGTAACATCGCGAGCCCGTGGGTCCGGTCGGTTCTCGTCCACCCAACCCACCGCCTTCCTCCCGTGTTTGGCTCCCGCAGTGTCGGCCTCGCGCTGGCATTTCTCCTCCTCGCGACCTCGGCGTTCGCCCAGACCGGCACCCTGACCGGTCGAGTCCTCGACGCTCAGACAGCCGACCCGATCGTGGGTGTGGCTGTCATCCTTGACGGCACCACCATCGGTGCTACGACCGACCTCGACGGCAACTACCGCATCAGCGACGTGACCGCAGGCGAGTCCGTTATCGTGGCACGCGCTCTTGGCTACACGCTGGCCCGCCAGACCGTCGTGGTCCAGGCAGGCCAGACCACCACGGCCGACTTCCGTCTCCAACCGGCCCGGCTTGGCCTCGGCGATGTCGTCGTCTCCGCTGCTCGGCGCGGTGCCATCGTGACCTCGATCCCGGCCAAGGTGACGGTCATCGGGACGGCGGAGGTGCGCGATCAGCAGCTCTTCGTCTCGAACCCGAACGAACTGCTGGCGAACAGCATCCCGAGCTTCGCGCCCTCGCGCCAGAAGCTGACAGGCTTCGGCGAGAGCTTCCGAGGCCGGAGCCCGCTCTACCTCATCGACGGCATCCCGCAGTCCAACCCGCTCCGCAACGGCAGCCGCGACGGCTTCACGATTGACCCCGAGGTGGTGGACCGCGTCGAGGTCATCTTCGGTGCCAACGCGGCCCAGGGGCTCGGAGCGACAGGCGGCATCGTCAACTACGTGACGGTCAACCCGGAACCCGGCGAGGCGCTCACGCAGCGCATCTCGCTCAGCACGACGGCGGCCAGCGAGTTCAACGACGACGGTTTCGGCTACCGAGCCCACTACCTCGCCTCGAAGCGCTTCGGCGATCTGGCGGTCGTCGCCTCGGCCAACCTAGAGCGGCGCGGCCTCCTCTTCGACGGCGAGGGCCGCACCATCGGCATCGACAACACCCAGGGAGATATCGCGGACTCGTTCAGCCGCAACCTCTTCGGCAAGGTGGAGTGGCGGCCTGCCCCGAGTCAGCGCATCCAACTCCTGGTCAACGACTTCCGCCTCGGTCAGACGGACGGCTTCGTGCCCGTCACTGGCAACCGCGAGGAGGGACTCCCGACGACATCGGAGCGGGGCGAGCAGCCCGGCGACCTGCCCGTCAATGACGTGACAACGGCGGCGCTGGACTACGAGCACGGCGCCCTCGGTGGCGGGGCTCTCTCCGCCAAGATCTACGTACAGGACTTCGCCTCGCTCTTCGGCGGCGGTGTCTTTGGCGTCTTCCAGGACCCGGCCATCGCACCGGCCGGTGAGCTGTTCGAGCAGTCCGAGAACAACTCCGAGAAGATCGGGGCCCGGCTCACCTACAGCCGCCCGGCCATCGCCAGCCTGCCTGTCGGCGTCGTTGCAGGCCTTGATCTCTTGCGCGGCGAGACCTTCCAGAGGCTCGCGCAGACGGATCGCAACTGGGTCCCCGTCACGCGCTTCAACAATGCCGCGCCGTTCGTCCAACTCGACGTGCCTGTCGCGGACATCCTCTCGGTCTCCGGCGGGGTCCGGTGGGAGTTCGCTGCGCTCGACGTGCCGGACTATGTCTCCATCGCGGGCAACCGCCGCGACAGCGACTTCCAGCCCACGCCGGTTACGGGCGGGAGCCCTTCGTTCGACGAGCCGCTCTTCAACGTGGGACTCTCTGTTACGCCGATTGAGAACGTGCGCCTCTACGGCAGCGTGGCACAGGCCTTCACGATGCCTGACGTGGGCCGCGTGCTGCGTGGTGTCAACGTGCCGGGCGTGACCATCGACAACCTGCTCGCCATCTCGCCCGTGCTGACGGACAACTACGAGGCGGGCGCCTCGGTGGGGTCGGACCTGGGCTCGTTTGGTGTGACGGCGTTCCTCTCGGAGTCCGACTTCGGCGCGCGCCTCGTCGCCAACGAGGACGGCATCTTCGAGGTCCGCCGCGAGCCGACGCGCACGAGTGGCTTCGAACTCACCGGCCGCATTGTGCCGACGGAGCAGGTCGTGATTGGTGCCGCGCTCTCGTCGCTGACGGGCCGCTTCGACTCCGACGACAACGGCGACTTTGACTCTGACCTGGACGCGATCAACATCGGCCCGGACCGGCTCAACCTGAGCGTGGACCTGGACGGCAGGATCGTTCGCGGGCGCCTCCAGTCGTTCACGTACTTCGACAAGACGTTTGAGGACATCGACGGCAACGAGACGGCTGCCTTCGAGGGCTTCACGACCGTGGACGCCTCGGTCGGGAGCACGTTCGGCCCAGCGACGGTGACGCTCGCGATTGCCAACCTGCTTGACGAGCAGTACATCACGTACTACTCGCAGGCGGGCACGGGCCGCGATGATCGCTTCTACGCCGGGCGCGGACGAGCGATCACCCTCCGCCTCACCGCCGACCTGTAGCGGCACCTCGTCTGCGACGCCTCCGCTGAGGCCATCGCGTAGACTTCCGCACGGCGGCTTCCCGGCACAGCCTGGGGAGCCGCCCCTCGTTTCGGACCGATCCGATCCTGCACTGCCGTGCCCGGCCTTCCTCCACCCGACAGCCCGACGCCGCGCCGTCCGAAGGGCCGCGTGGTGCAGCGGGTCAACTCCACCCTTCACCTGTGGGTGGGGCTCGCGCTGAGCGCGCTGCTCATTCTGCTCAGTGTGACGGGAAGCACGCTCGTGTTCCGCCACGAGATCGACGGCTGGCTCAACCCGTCGCTGTTGCGCGTGGAGCCGGGTGAGGAGACGAAACCACTCGCTGAGGTCGTCGCGGCGGCCGAGGCGGCCGCACCTGAGGCCACCACCCGGTTCCTTCGCGTCCCACGGAGCCCTGCCCACGCGGTGGAGGTCTGGATGAGCGACGGACGGAATGCCTACGTGGACCCATACACGGCCGAGGTGCTCGGGCTTCGAGGGACCGAGGAGGGCGCGATGAATGTGCTGTTCGCGCTTCACGCGGAACTGCTTGCCGGAGACCGAGGCGAGACGGTGGTCGGGATCATTGGTCTGCTTGCGCTGCTGACGGCCGCGACAGGGATGGTGCTGTGGTGGCCATCCTCGCTGCGATGGAGCCGCATCCGCAAGGCGCTCGTGATTGAGAGGCGCCTGGGGCCGTGGCGGCTCAACTACGACCTGCACCGCTCCGGCGGGTTCTACACGGCCTTGTTTCTCGTGCTCGTCGCCGCGACCGGAAGCGGGCTCGTGTTCTACGACGTCACCAAAAGCCTGCTGAACACCGCGACGGGGTCTGCGCTACCGCCGCCGCCACCGACCGCAAGCCCGGAGGAGGAGGCACTCGATCCGGCTGTGCTCAGTCGGTCCATGGCCATTGCGCACGAGGCGCTGCCGGACGGGGTGCCTACGTTCGTGTCCCTGCCGCGCGGTGAGGGGACCCCGCTCTCGGTCCGGCTCAAGACGCCCTCCGAGGGGCACCCGAACGGCCGGAGCTATGTCTACATCGCGCCTGCAAGCGGCCGTGTGTTGGGCGTGGTGGACGGGCGGACGGTCCCGCTCGGGACGTGGCTACTCAACCTGCTGTATCCACTCCACATCGGCGCGATCGGGGGTGGCGTGGTGAAGGTGCTCTACGTGCTGCTTGGGATCTCACCAGCGGTCCTGTCCGTGACGGGGACGCTGATCTGGTATCGTCGCTGGCGGCGCAAGTATCGCACAGTGGCACCCCCGCCACCCCCGGTCCGCCGGGTTGTCCCGGTTCGGCTTCCGCCGAATGCGACCCGTCCCCGCCCGCACACGGGCCATCCGTCTGCGAGGATTGCCTCGGGAGATGAGCGCCCCTTGCCGCCTGCTGGGGAAGCCAGCTCGTGAGCGTGTGAGATTGGCGTTTCGCCTCCGCCTCGGTGCGACCGCCTCGGCACCGAGGCGGACCGGATCTATCGCGCGGAGAGTCTCGCGCGGATTCGATCCATCTGGCGGCGGTGCGCGAGGTCATGGCCTGCGTACAGCCGTTCCATCTCGGCCACGGTCTCAGCGCCACGCTCTCCGTGCATCCCGGCGCGGTTCATGTCGTCCACCGAGGCGCGGTCCAGGAGCGCGAGATTGGCCGTGCGCGCGGCCTCGAAGAGTGCCAGCGACGGCTCCACAGCGCGCTCCGCGTACCCAAGCCTCGACGCCCACAGATCCTGATCGTATCCCGCGAGCCGGGGACGTTCCTCCGCCAGCGTCCGTCGCAGCCGGTTGCTGAACACGACCTCGGAGTCCGCAAGATGGTGCACCACCTCGGCGATGGACCACTTTCCTGGCGCTTCTGGTGCCGTGAGGTCGGCCGGTGACAGCTGTTCCAGCACACGGGCACAGGCGGCGGGCGTCGAGGCCAGCACGTCGCGGGGATCCTGATCGCCGAGGAGATCCAGCAGGGCGCGCCGGTAGCGGTTGACGGCATCGGGCGAACTGGACCCGGGAAGTGTGAGGGCAGACATCAGGGCGCGATGGGTGGATACGTGTCGAGCAGATGAGCAGGCCGGATGGGGCGTCGCACGAACTCGCCGCCGCAGTTGGGGCATGTGTGGTGGAGCGGCCCGTCCACGCACTCGCGGCAGAACGTGCACTCGAAGGAGCAGATGAAGGCGTCGGCAGACTCCGGTGGAAGGGCGCGTCCGCAGCGCTCGCAGACGGGGCGGAGATCGAGCATCAGGGAAGGAAGGCGGGAAACGCCGCCGCGTCGAGGATGAACCGGGCTTTGGGGCGCTGGGTCGCACCGAGGCGGTCGTAGAACCGCATCGCGCGGACGTTGCCTTGGGGAGTCTGCCACTGGACCTGCACCAACCCTGCCGCGTGTGCGTCGCGAACGACGCGGGCCACGAGGTGCCACCCGAGGCCGATCCCCCTCGCCTCGGGCCGGAGGTACAGGCAGTCCATGTGGGCGTACCACCGGGCGTCCCACGTCGAGACCTGCGGGGACCAGGTGGCGTAGCCGAGCAATCCGCTGATCCCCGCTGCGACGAGCCCGCGCAGTGTCGCGGCTTCTCCGAAGAGCAGCGACCGCAGGGGCTCGGCCTTCCCTGTGGGATCGTAGGTGGCTCCCTCGTACGCCGCATGGTCGGCGCACAGCGAGATCAGAGAGGGGAGATCCGCCTCGCACGCGGGCCGGATGGTGGCGCCGAGCGCCGGATCGGCGGGGGCTGGAACAGAGACCTGCATGCCGACAGGATGCACACCCGCCACGGGTCTGCCAAGAACCACTCCGTGCGTGGGGATCAGACCACTTCAGGCGGACAGCATCTCTGCCAACTGACCGACGCCGCGTCGGATGGCGCGCTCGTCCACGGCCGCATAGCCGAGGATCACGCCCGGGCTCGCCGGGGCCGTCAGGTAGCACGGAGAGAGCGGGGGAACGTGAAGACCGGCCGCCTCGGCGCGAGCCGCCAGTGCGAGGTCGTCCGTGCCAGCGGGGAGCGTCACGCAGACGTGGAGGCCCGTCTCGGACGGGCCAAGGGTGACCGTCTCACCGAGGTGCTCGGCCGCGGCCTCCAAGAGAACAGCCCGCCGGGCGCGATACGTCTCGCGGGTGCGGCGCAGGTGAGCGGCGAAATGGCCATCCGCCATGAACCTCGCCATCGTGGTCTGGATCAACGTGGGCGGTTGGCCGCCCATGGTCTCCACGAGGCGTTCCATTGCGCCTTCCAGGCCGTCGGGGAGGACCATGTACGCGAGCCGGAGGCCCGGAAATAGCGCCTTGTTGAACGTCCCGATGTAGATCACGCGGTGCCGCTCATCCGCGCTCTGAAGCGGAGCGAGCGGCCGCCCCACATGGCGGAACTCGCTGTCATAGTCGTCCTCGATGATCCAGGCGCCCGCCTCGGTGGCCCAGGCGAGCAACGCCATCCGACGCTCGGACGACAGGGTAGAGCCTGTCGGGTACTGGTGGGAGGGCGTGACGTACGCGAGCCGCGCCTCTGGCGCAGACCGGAGCCCCACGGCCACGTGCAGTCCCTCCTCGTCTACGGGAACGGGCACGAGGTGAGCACCGAGCGCCTGGAAGACCGCCCGTGCCCCCAGATAGCCCGGGTCCTCCATCCAGACGGCATCGCCGGGATCGAGCAGCAGGTGAGCGACCAGGACCAACGCCTGTTGAGTGCTCCCGACGATCAGAATCTGCTCCGGCGTGCAGCGAACGCGTCGGGTGCGCGCGAGGTGATCCGCGATGGCGCGGCGCAGATCTGGATTCCCTCGAAGCGGGGTGGACTGTTGCAGGTCACGACCGTACCGCAGAAGGACATCGCGAAGCACATCGTTCCAGACCGTGAAGGGGAAGGCGTCGTCGCTCGGAAGGCACGCCGCAAACCCAACCGGCCTGCCGGGTGCATCGCGGAAGCGTGGGGCCCGAAGTGCATGCTGCCCCCGCCTCGATAGGGCGGGAAGAGGAGCCGCGTGGCGTGGGTCCTGACCCTCACCGAGGCGGGTGGGCCGCCTCGGCAGGAGATCCACCACGTAGGTGCCCGAGCCGCGCCGTCGCTCCACGAACCCGTCGGCCACCAGTTCGTGGTAGGCCAGCTCCACCGTGGTCCGGGAGATACCGAGGTCGCGCGCCAGCGTGCGCGAGGACGGGAGACGCTGCCCTGCGTCCAGGTGCTCGTTCAGGATGAGCCCACGGACAAGGGCATGAAGACGAAGGTAGAGCGGAGTGCCGAGGGGGGGCTCCGGCGCGAGGCCCGACGCCAGCACCTCAAGGAGCGGAGGGCGCCTGTGCGTCGTCATGGGTCCCGGGCGGGCAAAGGGTGCAGCGTCCGCAGACGGAACGTGGTCATGGACCTGCTGTGGCGGTCATCGCGCAAACCAGTAGCTGAGCTTGAGCAGGAAGACGTTCTGGCCCGCATCTGAGAACAGCCGGGTCGCATCGCTCGTGCGGAAGACCCCGTCGTTGACAAGGTAGCTGGAGCGCTGTTGTTGCCAGACGAGGAAGAGCGAGGAGCCCGGTCGGAATTCCCACCGAAGGACGGCGTTTCCCTGAAGAGTGCGGAACGTGAAGTCGTTGTCGGGCAACGTGAACGGATCTCCTCCGTCGCCGGGGTCGATGGTTGTGGAGCCGTCGTCATTGAGGGTGGCTGTGCCTCGGTCCACGCCATAGACGGGCAGCGCCATGGCGAGGGGGCGGTCCAACTCGCGATAGTCGGTGTACCGGCCGGTGGAGACGAGAGGCCGGAGAAAGAGTTGAAGCGAGACGTCGGGCGAGAAGGTCCAGTCGAGACGGGTTTCGAGGGTCGCGTCCACTCGGTCAATCCGCCCGAAGACGTAGCGCGTCCCGGAGGTGGCACGAGCGGCTGGATCCTCGAACGCCGTCACGTACTGATACGGCGCGACGGTGCGTGTCACGGACGGGCCAACGGAGAGCGAGAGCGAGGGGGTCGGGCGACCCGAGAGCGTCACGCCGCCGCCTCCGAATCCACCGCCGATCTCATCGGTCCCTCCGTGCACAAACGCGTTGACACGCACGGGGCGGCGAGAGTCTGAGGCGACCGCGAGGGAGCCCTGTGCTCCAGCCGGATCCGTCCAGAGGGGGCCGCCTCGGGCAATGCGGTCGTTGACGGTTCGAATGTTGGCGAAGCCGGTGAACCGCGCGCTCCAGAACGACTCCAGGTCGGCTCCGAGGCCCCATCCGATGAACGAGTGGGTCCGGTCCCATCCCATGCTGTATCCGAGAGACCCGAACAGATTGGCCGTCCAGCGGCGGAAGGGTCGGCGCGGCTCCGTTTCATCGTAGAAGATGGAGACCCCCACGTAGTTCTGATCGGCACGCGTCTGGAAGCCGAGGGCGTTGGACTCGAACCCCGGGGAGGTATAGGCTGCACTGATGGAGCCGCGCCAGTGGGTGCCACTCACCTTGGAGAGAGCCACCTCTGCCGTGGTGCCGCTGAGAGCGGAGCGGGAGGAGTCCACCGCGAGATGATCCGCCTCGGTGCGTTGGTAGAGACGGCGAAACGCCGTCTGAAGACCGAGGATGGAGGCCTCGTTTCCCGTCACGAGGCTCCCCGAGGCGAGGCCACTCACGATCCACGCGTCCGAGAGGGCGTGCTCCCCGTCCACCCCGACGACCCACTCCTGACCCGGCAGAAGCTCACCGAGCGTGTCGTCGCGGAGTGCTCGGCTGACACCGGTCACGATCCCGCCGACCTGCGTCGCGCCAAATCGCCCCCGAGCGCGGGCCACGAGATAGTTGGACGTGGGCTCCAGGATCTCGCGGTCGTTGAGCTGCGACGTGCCGTCGGCGTCCACCACTGAGAAACGGCCATACTCGGGAGCGGTCACGGCGTCCAGAACGCCGACCGTGAACGCGCCGACCCGTCCGGTCATCTTGGCGGCGCCGACGATGGTGGTGCGGGCGGGGCGATCCGCGTAGACCGTGCCCGTGTCCCCTGCGAGGTCGTAGGCCCGGCCGGGCACGAAGCCGCCCCGCTGTGGCGCCCGCCCGATGCGGCGTGTGTAGAGGAACAGCGGCCGGTTGTTGTTGAAGTACGCTCGGGTGCGGCCGTAGGTGAACACGTCCAGTCCTTCCACGAAGAAGGGCCGCTGCTCCGGGAAGAAGAGTTCGTACGCCGTCAGGTTGATCTGCGCCGGGTCGGCTTCCACCTGTCCGAAGTCTGGGTTGAAGGTGCCGGTCAGACGGAGGTCGCTCGTGAGCCCCACCTTCACATCGACACCTGCCGAGGGGCGAACGTCCGTCGCGCGGTAGAACGGGTCCGCCTCGGTGCCGGGGGCACGGGTGAGAGAACTGGCGACGTACGGGAGGACCTCCACGGCGCGAGGGGCCTGCATCGCGCCCGGGATGTGAAGAGCCCCGAAGCGGCTAACGAGACCGAACGTCTCGGGCAGAAGCGGCGCCCAGAAGGTGACCTCTCCGGTCCGAAGATGGGTCCGCCCGAACTGGAGGCCCCAGGTGTGGGGCCCCTCGCCCCCCGCGAACCGAAGCTGCGAGAACGGGAGCCGGAATTCCGCTGTCCAGCCCTCGTCGTCTCGGTGGGTCGCCACGTCCCAGACGGCGTCCCACGAGACATCGGACCGAATGTCATCGAAGAAGAGGACGTCTCGTTTGACGCCTGCGGGCGTGACCTCGAAGGCGAAGGCGGTCCGGTCATCGTCGTAGGAATCGAGGAGGACCCGCGCGATGTCCGTGGTCAGGTCGGTGTCGCGGCGTGCGAGGCGGTCGTCCACCGCCTCGGGCTGGCTGTCGTAGAGCCGCATCCCGACGTACAGCGCAGACGGACCGACCAGCACACGGGCGTCGGTGCGCTCGCTGGCCGATGCGCCCGCCTCGGGGCTTTGCTGGATGAACCCGGTGGCGGCGGGAGCCTCGCGCCATGCGGCCTCATCGAGGCGGCCGTCCAGACGGAGGGCGCCCGGTTCGATGCGGAGCGCGTTGAGGGTGGGAAGAGGCGGTCCCGATTGCGCACCGGCCACAGGGGCGCGAGCGATCAGAGGGAGGACCAGGAGAGCCAGAAGCCACAGACGAGGGGGCATGGGGCACGACGACAGCCAGTGGAGGCCCCAAGGTGACGGCCGGGCTCCGCGTGCCATAGATCCGCCTCGCGAGGAAGTGTGGGACCACTTCGCGATGAAGCCGCGCGCGGCGGGACAGACCTGCGGCGCCGAGGCGGTGCGCTGAGGGTCTCCGCCTCGGTGGTGCCGGTCACCGAGGCGGGCGAGGTCAGGGCGTCGTGTGGGCCCGCCGCCACGCCGAGGGCGTCGTGCCGAGCCACCGCTGAAAGGCGCGGCTGAAGACGGCCGGATCGCGGTAGCCCACTGCTGCCGCGATCTCGCCGACGGGCCGGTCCGTCGCGCGGAGACGCCGACAGGCCACGTCTCGACGGTGCTCGTCCAGCACGGCCCGGAACGAGGTGCCCTCGGCGGCGAGGTGGCGTTGCAGCGAACGCGGCGAGAGACCGAGACGGGCGGCGAGGTCGGCCACGCCAAACGCGTCGTCTGCGATGGCCTCGGGGAGGGCCTGCCGGATGCTGAAGGTCAGCGGCGAGCGCCCGTAGGCGTCCTCGATGATCCGGTCGGCCGTGGCGGAGATGAGTCCGTACAGGCCCGGATCGGCCGTGCGCAGCGGCTTCGCGTCGTATCGCGCGGGGAACGACACGCCGCTGTGCGTCTCGCTCACGGTCACCGCCTCGGTGCTGAGGCCGAGGGCATCGGCGGCGGCGGCGAGGTCGCGTCCGATGGGGGGCGCGACGGTCGCGGAGGTGAGCGGCAGATCCGGGACGCCCGCGCGCATCCGGCTCACCACGACGGCCAGCGCCCACGTCTCGCCGAAGGGCAGGCGCGGGAAGGGCGCGGCCGTGCGGATCTCGACGGCTACCTCGCCAAGGGCATCGTCGGGGCGGATGGCCTCGATGGCGAGCGTCACCGAGGCGAACCGAAAGAGCCGGATGCCGTCGTCCAGGGAGGCGCCGAGTGTGGGGGCGGACACGGCCAGCGTGTCCAGGACGCGCATGGCACCGAGGGGGAGGGCGCGCCCGGCGCGCAGCACCAACTCGGGGCGGGGGTCGAGGTCGGCCGCACGCGCCCACACCGCCTCGATGGCGGTCACGGGAGCCATCGCGAACGGGGCCTGGAGTTGCTCGCGCGAGAGCCCCGCGGCACCGAGGAGGGCGTCCTCGTCCACGCCTACGGCCGTGAGCCCGGCGATGGCAGCCTGAAGCGTGGCAGCGGGAACGAGCATGGCAGAACGGGCTGGCGCGAATGGTCAAGGACGCGGCGCCCAGGCGCAAGCGGGAGACGGGCGCGGAGGAGACCTTGGGAGCCCCAAGCTATTCCCCCATGTCTCGCGGATCCCTCCTCGCCTTCCTGGCTCTCGTTCTGTTCGTGGTCGGTGCGCTGCTCGTGGGCGTGTGGCGGACGAGCCCTGCCTCGCGCCGTGGGGTTCGGACCGGAGCGACCGCCCTCGGACTGGCCGTGTGGATGGGCGCGACGGCGGTACTCGCCCAGTCGGGTCGCCTGAGCCAGTTCGATACGCTTCCGCCTCCTGCGTTGCCGGTGCTGGTGGGTCTGCTGATCGGGACGATTGTGTTTGCGCTCTCGCCCATCGGGCGGCGGTTGGCGCACGGGGTCCCGCTGGCCGCACTCGTAGGCGTTCAGGTGTTTCGCGTCCCGCTGGAGCTACTTCTGCACCGGCTCTACACCGAGGGGGTGCTGCCCGTCCAGGTGACCTACGAAGGGTGGAACTACGACATCGCGACGGGTCTGCTGGCGCTGCTCCTCGCGGGTGCGCTGTGGCGGACGCGCGTGCCGAGGGCGTGGGTGGCGGCGTGGAACGGCCTCGGGCTGGTGCTGGTGGCCGTCGTGGTGAGTACGGCCGTGCTCTCCCTGCCGACGCCCTTTCAGCAGTTCACCGCCGAGCCGACGACCGTGGCGGTGGTGTCCACGGTGCCGCTGATCTGGTTGCCCACGGTGCTGGTGCAGGCCGCCGTGCTGGGGCACGTGCTCGTGTTCCGGCGGCTGTTCGGGACGGCTCCTTCAGACGTGGTGTGATCGCCGCCTCGGTCCGCCTCGGCACCGAGGCGGGGGACCTCAGCAGGCCGGGGCGCGTTCGGCACGCATGACCGGACTTGCCCGCCAGATCGCCGTCCTCGCGGCCATCGCGTTCAACCTTACCCTCAACGCGCTCGCGGGGGCGGGCGTCCTGTTCGGCGTCCAGACGGGCGCGGTGTCGGATTCCATCCAGACGGGTGTGACGCCTGCGGGATGGGCGTTCTCTATCTGGAGCGTGATCTTCCTCGGCGCGATGGTCACCGGGATCTGGCAGGCGCGGCCGTCCGCGCGAGGCGCCCGCTACGATGCCCTCGCGGCGCCGCTCATCGCGGCCAACGTGCTCAACGGGCTGTGGCAGATCCCGTGGTCGCTGCGGCTCTTCGGGGTGGCGGCGGTGGTCATCGTGGGGATTCTCGCGAGCCTCGCGTGGCTCTACGTCCGGCTGGACCGGATGCAGATGACGCGTGCCGAGCGGTGGACGCTCGGCGTGCCGGTCTCGCTGTGGTTCGCGTGGCTCTGCGTGGCGACGCCGCTCAACATCACCATCGCGCTGGCGGCGGCGGGCTGGACGGGCGGTGCGATCTGGCCGCCGCTCCTGGTGGTCGTGGTGGCGGCCGTCGGCGTGGCTCTGTTGCGAAACACGGGCGACGTGGCCTTCGCGGGCGTGTTGCTCTGGGCGTACCTCGCGATCTGGGCTCAGAATGGCGCGGGCGACCCGCTGCTCACGGGCGCGCTCGCGGCAAGCGCGGCGGCGTTCGTGTTGAGCGCGGGCCTCGCGATCCGAGGCGGGGCGTCGCCGCTGCCCGTCGTGCGATGACCCGTTCCGCCTCGGTGCCGAGGCGGGACCCACCGAGGCGGTCAGAACAGCCGCGAGACGCCCACGCCGACGACCGTCCCCGGCGTGTCCAGGCGCGTCGTCACGTCCAGGCGGAGGAGGCCGAAGACACCCGTCAGCCCCACGCCGATCTCGTGGTGCCAGCCGTCAGTCGGCGAGAGGACGTGCCCGAACCGGCTCAGGTCCCCTCGGCGCTCGTCGCCGATCCACGTCCGCGCGTGGGCGCCATGGAGCACCACGCCGTAGCCGCGCCGCGCGAGACCCCCGAGCCCGACCACCTCGAACGGGAGGGAGCGGAACGTGTGCTCCCAGAACACGGCGCCGTACGCGTCGCCTTCGTACGGGATGCCGGTCCTCGCGCGGAGCGCCCCAAACTGGCTGACGCCGACGCCCGACCCGCCCAGCGTGCCCTCGACGGACAGGAGCCGCGTCAGCGGGACCTCGCCGCCGCTGATCCCGCCCGCCAGCCGCACGTCCAGCGCAGGAGGCAGCGCCCGTCGCCGCGCGATGGTGCCCAGCCGCCCGTCCACCGCGCCCTCGACGGTCCAGAACGTGCCCATGCCGTCCCAGTCGCCCGCCTCAGCGACGATCCGGATAGCATCGCGAGGCAGTGCACCGAGGGGGGACGACAGCGTTCCGAGGGCGACCTCGGCTTGAGCCGACCGGACCGTCACCGGTTGCCCATCGGGTCCGAGCGCGAGGAGATCGGCGTCCCGAGGGGCGGCCTCGCCGGGGCGGTACGTCCGGGCGCTCTCGGCAACAAACCGGACGGCCGCCTCGGTGCGGACGGGAAGCGCCAGGATGCCGCTGAAGCGAATCTGGCCCAGGTCGAGGTGCTGGCCTCGCACGCCGACGCTGACCCGCTCGCGGTCGTAGTAGCCGCCTCGGCCGTCGATGATGGGGAGCAGGCTCGGCGCGAACGCGGGTGCTCGCCGGGCCACGTCGTCGGCGATGTCCGCCTCGGCGGTGAGCGCGAATGGGCCGCTGCCCACGAGCGGCAGGCGGGCGTCGGCGGACAGCGAGACGCCTCCGTCAGCCGCGCGGTAGAGGGCCTTCGGTGTGACTGCGAGCGGGCCGGTGCGGACGCTCAGCGCGAGGCCGCCTTCCATCGTCACAGCCGGATTCGCGCGGAGAACAGGCGCGACCGACACCCCGAACGAGGAGCGCGAGGTGTCCGCCTCGGTGTCGCCGTCGTCCGAGAGACCGAGGCGGATGGCTCCCGCGAGCGGCCCGCGGAACGTCCACGCCTCGCCGAGCGACCGGAGGCTGTCGCCTGCAGCGTAGGCCGCGGCCTCGTCGGCGGTCAGCGGGGCGCCAGCGCCCGCCTGCGTCAGCCGCACGGTGTCCGCCTCGGCGAGGCGCTGCGTGGTCTCGCCACCGAGGAGGGAGTCCGGTGCCGACACACCGAGGCGGTAGTCCGAGAGCTGCACCGTCCGCTCGACCGTGACCGGGTCGGCGGAGACCAGCCCGTCCAGCGCGAAGCCGACGCCGATCTCGCTGCGGAGGTCGGCGGGAAGCCACAGGGACGAGTCGGCCGCGACGGGCACGAACTGCTGGCGGTAGCGCGCACCGCCGATCTGGAGCGGCGGCGGGTACAGAAACGCGGGACCGGGCCGAAGGTCGGCTGCGAGGACATCGGCGGTGGCCTCCAGCACGAGGAGCGTCCCGATGAAGGCGCTCGCGGTTCGGCGGCGGGGCTCCAGCGCGATCTCCACCACGCGACGGCCGTCCAGCGCCCGCGCGCCCGTGATCTCGAAGCGGTAGACGGAGAGCGCGTCGGGGTGCGCCGGGCCGAGCAGTCGGTGTCCCGCCGCCGCGATGTCTGGGGCGCGAAGGTCCACGAGGCGCCGCGCCACATCGGCCGCGCCACGGCCTCCGGCCACGTTGGGCGTCTCGCGCTCCGCCACGACGACCTCGCGCCAGCCGGTCTCTGGCGACCAGAAGGCATCGCCCGCCGCCTCGGTCACGGCCACCACGGCACCCTCGGCGTCGCGGACGGTGTTGCGTCCGTACGTCGTGACTGCGTACGCACCGACCGCCTCCCGCTGGGCCTCGGCCCTCGCGATGACCCGCCGCATGAGCGCGACCGCCGGATCCTCGCCCGGCGTCACGACCACCGCCCCGAGCGTTGCCGTGGAGGGCCGCAGCGCGATGCGAAGGTCCGTGGTGGGCTCCTGCTCGATGGTCAGCCGCGCCGTCTCGTACCCGATGAACCGGACCGCCAGCCGGACGGGCAGCGACGTGCGCAGCGCGAACCGCCCGTCGGCGTTGGTCGCCGCACCCCCCGTGACGGCGCCCGCCTCGTCCAGCAGCGCGACGTTCGCGCCGGGGAGCGAATCGCCAGTCTCGGCGTCGGTGACGGTCCCGGTGATCGGGACCTGCGCCGAGGCGGCGGACGCGAGGAGAAGAAACAGGAATAGGACACGCACGGCAGAAATGGGCAGACGCCAGAAGAAACGGCGCGACGGGAGGCAAAGGAAGCCTGTCCGAGAGACCCGAAATGAGGATAGGGTGTCACCCAAATGACACACCCTGTTCGTAGCCTCGGGTACATCATCACCCCGTTGCCTCATGCGACCTCTCGCCGCCGCCTGTCTCCTCGCTGTCCTCTCGATCTCAGCCCAGGCCCAGGAGCCCCACCCGGCTCTCGCGGCGCTGGCCCCGCTCGTGGGCGAGCCGTGGCAGGGGACGTTCGAGAACCAGGGCCAGACTGTCACCGACCTCTCGCGCTGGGAGTGGGCCATGAACAAGCAGGCGCTCCGCAACATCCATGCGCTGGAGGGCGGGGCCTACGGCGGCGAGACGCTCATCTGGGCCGAGGCGGACTCGCTCCGGTTCCTCTACGTCACCTCGGGAGGCTTCACGACCTCGGGCACGGGGCACGTCGCCGAGGACGGGGCGCTCGTTGTGGATGAGGTGGTGAGCGGCCATCCCGAGATCGACCGGGCCCGCTCCACCTCGCGCGTGAATGCAGAGGGCCATCTGGAGACGTTCACACAGATGCGCCGCCTCGGGGTCTGGGAAGACAGCCGCCGGGTGACCTACGTCCGCACGCCCGGCGCCACGCTCCCGCCCGGCTTCGCGCCGGAGTGCTCGGGAGGATGAGCCATTCCGCCTCGGTGGGGCGTTCACTCACCGAGGCGGGGACCCTGGCGTCCGATCTCGGGTTCTCGGGTCCAACACACCGTGCGACCCATGACGGACTACACCCCCATCGCCTGCGGCTTCCACGACCGACTGGAAGACAGTGCCGTCCGTCGCGAGCCTGTGCGTGTCGTGTGGCGCGAGGGGCAGAGCGAGCGCACCGAGGCGACGACCGTGGACGACGTGTTCGCGAGGGACGGCGCTGACTGGGTCCGCCTCGGCACGGGCGAGACGGTGCGAGCGGATCGGCTGGTGTCAATTGGGGAGCACCGGCTGGCAGACGTCTGCTGACGGCTCCCGCCTCGGCGAAGCGACGGCTTGCATGGCTAAACGTCCGTATTTACGGCACTAGCCATGCCGTTCCACATGTCTCCCGCCGTTCGTCGTGCCCTCCGGAGGGTGGTCCCTTTCGGGGTGATCTGGTTCGTGCTCGCCCAGGTCTTTGCGATCTCGGACTATGCGGCGGGTGGCGGCGCGGTCGCAGCCGCCGACGGGTCGGACATCGAGGTCGACGCAGGGGTGAGGCTGTTCGCGAACCTGGCCGTCGCCGTCGTGGGGTGCCTGGTCGGCGCCGTCGAACTCCTGTTCCTCAACCGGAGGCTCGCCTCGCGCAGCCTGGGCACCAAGCTCGTCGCCAAGACGCTGTTCTACGTCGTCTTCCTGACAGGGGTCGTCGTGGTCACATTCCCCGTCGCTGCGGCGATGGAGATGGACACGGGACTGGGAGACCCCCGGGTCTGGGACCGGCTCCAGGCGTTCGCCATCAGCAAGGCGAGCCTGAGCACCGCCGTCCAGATGACGGCCTCGCTCGTCGTCTCCCTGTTCTATGCCGAGATCAGCGAGCACATGGGGCCGCGCGTGCTGACCAATTTCCTCATCGGGCGGTACCACACGCCGAAGGAGGAGCGTCGCGTGTTCCTGTTCTCCGATATGAAGTCGTCGACAGCCATCACGGAGCGGCTGGGCCATGCCCGCTACTTTGAATTCCTACGGGCCTACTACGACGCGCTCGCCGGTGCGGTCGTCGACCACGAGGGCGAGGTGTACCAGTACATCGGCGACGAGATCGTCGTGTCGTGGCCGGAGGCGGCCGGGCTCCGCAACGCCGCCTGCGTCCGGTGCGTGCTCCGCATGAAGCGGGACCTCGAAGCCCGTGCGGGATGGTTCGAGGACCGGTTCGGGGTTGCCCCGGACTTTCGGGCGGGCCTGCAACTCGGCGACGTGACGACGGGCGAGGTCGGCGCGCTCAAAAAAGAGATCGTGTTCACCGGCGACGTCCTCAACCAGACAGCCCGAATCTTATCGCTCTGCAAGCCGCTCGGGGCCGACGTTCTGATCGGCGATGCGCTCGCGGGTCAGCTTGGCACGGGCGATGGCTGGGCGCTCCGGTCGGCGGGGCGCCAGGTGCTTCGGGGAAAGGACCGCACGGTCGAGGTGTTCGCCCTCGAGGACGCCGCGTCACGCCAGATTCCGACTTCAGCGATCTCGTAGCTCTGACCCCACCACCTCCGCACGTGGCCTGGGTGCGGCGAGGAAACAGCACCACCCCAGAGATCGAGGCGCGTCTCCGCGGTCGCTCTCCGCGTGCTCGTTTTGCGACGCCGCCGGCCGCCTCGGTGGCTCGGCGACTGCACCGAGGCGGACGGGGGAGTTCCAGAACAACGAGCCGATGTGCCCCCGCAACCGTCGGGTTTCAGAGCAGCCCGTCGATATCTCGCTTGCCGTGGAAGATGCGAATCACCTCGATACCGTCTTCGATCGGTAGGTAAAAGGCGAGGTAGGGATCCACGATCAGCCGACGGAGGCCGGGTGGGTTGCCTGGCTGTTCCTGACCTGAGAACGGGAACTGCGCTTTCAGTTCGAAGGCTGCGCCGAAGCGCTCGATCAGACGGTCGGCTGCCTCCGGGTTGAGATCGCCGATCTCCAGCCAGATGTCCGAGAGTTGGGTCCGCGCGAGCGGACGAATCACGACGCGCGCCACCCTCCCTACTGCCTGCGCTCAGCGGCACGCCGACGCCGTCCCTCGCGCTTGATTTCCTCAGCATCGAATGGGACCGCGGGGCCACTGTCGATACCCTCTTGGATCAGGGACTTGAGCCTGGCTGTTTGGTTTGGGGTGAGCTTGTCGAGCCGTGCCTCCACGTCGCGCAGGTCTTCGACCTCCCGGCGGTAGTACGCCGCCAGGGCTTCCTGACGCTCCTCCGGGAAGCTGTGCAGTACCTCAACGAGCCGGTCGATTTCGGGACTGTGGGCTTGCATGACCGTGTGTCTCGTTCTGGTCTCAGTGTAGGTGATTCCGTCAACCGGCGCAACGCATGAACCCGTCGGTCTCGCTCACGGGTCCCGCCTCGGTGGCTCGGCGACTGCACCGAGGCGGACCCTCTCAGTCTTCCCCGCCCCAGGTCTCCCGCACGGCATCCACCGACGCCTGGACCAACTCGCGGAGCACCTCGGTGTCCACCCGTTCGAGGCGGGTGATGTAGACGCAGCCTGCGCCATTCGTATGCGGCCCGAGGCGGTCCAGGATCTCCTGGAACCGGTCCACGCCGGGCATGAGATGGAGCGAGAGCGCCCGCTTGCGCGGGGCGAAGCCGACCTCGAACCAGTCCACCTCGCGGCCCGAGGCGTAGGTCAGGTGGGCGTCCCCGAAGCCGACGATGTGGGTGTTCCACAGCACCGCCTCGGTGCCGGTCGCCTCGCGCATGATCTCCACGAGCTGGCGGGATTCGTCGCGGCGGCGTTGGCTGTCGAGGGACTCGATGAAGGCGTCCACGGACGCGTCGGTGGGGCGGGTCTTGAGATCGGCCATGAGGAGAGGAACGAGGGAGGTGGGCACGATACACACCGCAGGTGACACCCGAGCGGCACCCCACCGGAGCGGGCGCGTTCGCTCGGCATGTCGTTCTTCCTCTACGGCGCGACGGGCTACACCGGGCGCCTCATCGCCGACCTGGCCGTCTCGCGCGGCGTGCAGCCCCTCCTCGGGGGACGCGACCCGGCCCGCCTCGGTGCGCTCGCGGATGCCCTCGCGCTGGACCACGTCGCGGTCGGACTTGACCAACCGGCCGCGCTGGACCGCGTCCTCAACGATGTTCCGCTCGTGCTGCACGCCGCCGGGCCGTTCTCGCACACGTCCCGCCCGATGATCGACGCCTGCCTGCGGACCGGCACGCACTACCTCGACATCACGGGCGAGATCGCGGTCTTCGAAGCCCTCGCGGCCCGGTCCCGCGAGGCCACCGAGGCGGGCATCGTCGTGCTGCCCGGCGTCGGGTTCGACGTGGTGCCGACGGATTGCCTCGCGATGCATCTGCACCGTCGGCTGCCGACCGCCACGCACCTGCGGCTTGCCTTCCGTGCCCTCGGGGGCGTCTCGCACGGGACCGCTCGGACGGCCATGGAACACGCCGGGCGCGGAGGCGCGGCGCGGATCGCGGGCGAGATCGTGTCCGTCCCGGCCGCCCACGACCAGATCCGCGTGGATGTCGGCGACGGCCGCGAGCGGGTCTGCACCGCCATCCCGTGGGGCGACGTGAGCACCGCGTACCACTCCACGGGCATCCCGAACGTGACCACATACACCGCGATGCCGCCCCGAGCGGTCGGCGCGATGCGGGCGAGCAACCGCCTCAGTGGTCTCCTCCAGACGCGCCCTGCGCAGGCTTTCCTCCGCGCGATGGTGGACCGCCGCGTCACCGGTCCCACCGAGGCGGAGCGCCAGCGGGGCCGCTCGTTCGTCTGGGGCGAGGCGACCGACGCCTCCGGGGGGCGCGTCGTCTCGCGATGGGCGGGTCCCGAGGGCTACACCGTCACCGCCGACGCGGCTCTTCGCGCGGCGCTGGCCGTGCTGGAGGGCCGCACCGAGCCGGGCTTCCAGACGCCGTC
>JBCCPW010000006.1:0-23712 GCA_039024735.1 Bacteroidota bacterium | reverse complement strand
GGTCCAGCGTGACGCGGATGCGGGAATCGGTGCCCTCTCCCCCGTCGTCGTCCTCGGCGATGTTCTCCAACTCATCCCCGAAGTAGCGGCGGAGCAAGAGGTACGTGTCCAACTCATCGGAGGCCATCGTGATCTCGATCTCCTCGCCCGGGGTGCCCTCGTAGACGTACAGGTCGAAGTGCGAACCGTCGTCCATCGTCGGATCCGAGGCGGTCAGTTCTCCCGCCACGGTGTCGCCGAGAGCGAGCGTCACGATCCCATCGCCCGCGGGCGCGCTCCCGCCTCCCACACTCCGGACCGTCAGCGAGAAATCGCCGCTCAGGCCCGAGGTGTAGGTGTTCGCGAGGGCGAAGTACCGGCCGTCCGCACCCGCCTGGACGCGCAGTTGCGCGTCCGTGCCGCCCGCGCCATCGTCGTCAGAGTCCTCAATCGCGAAGGCTCCGTTGGCCGTGGTGCCCCCCGCGAGGTAGGCGTCGAACTGAGACGAGGCGAGGGTGATCTCCAGCGCCTCGTACGGCGAGGCGACGATCTCGTAGAAATGGTAGTACGAGCCGTCGCCGAGGGTCGGCGACCCGCTCCCCAACGTCCCCGAGGCGGTCTGTCCCGGCCGGATCACGTCCGCCTCGGCGAAGCCGCCGCCAGTCCCATCCGACTCCACCGTGAGGGTATACGCCCCCGTCTCGCCCGCGCGGAGCGAGTTCGCCCGGAGCGTGTAGGTCCCATCGAAGCCGACCTCGACGACGAGGAGCGCGTCTGTCCCACCGCCCCCATCGTCGTCGGAGTGCTCCAGGACGAAGCGGCCGTTCTCCATCCGCCCGCCGGAGAGGAACGCATCGAAATCGACAGACTCCATCGTGACCGTGATCGTCTCGCCGGGCGTCCCCGCGTACTGGTACACGTCCACGTACGACTCGTCCGGGAGCAGATCGTCGCCCGGCTCCAAGAAGCCCTCCACCGTGTCTCCCGCGATGAGCACATCGGGACCGCCGACCGTCCCCCCGCCGCTGAGCGAGCGGACGGTCAGCACGTAGCTCCCGGTATCGCCGGGCTCGTACGAGTTCGCCAGCACCCAGAACACGCCGCCCTCGCCCACGGTCGCGAGAAGCTGAGCATCGGTTCCGCCCGCCCCGTCGTCGTCCTGGTACTGAATCGAGAAGGCATCCGCCTCGGTGTCCCCGGCGATGAGGTAGGCGTCGAAGTCGGTGGACTCCAGTGTGATCTCCAGTTCCTCGCCCGGGGTCGCGAGAACGAGGTAGAGATCGTAGAACGACTCATCGTCCACGAGCACGGCATCGCCGGAGGCCAGACGGCCCTGGGCGCTTTCGCCCGAACGGATGGTCTGCTGGGCCTGAACCGACAGGCTCACGAGGGACACGAGGGCGAGAACGAAACAGCGGGGATGCATCGCGCGAGGAGGAAGCAGGGGTGGAGGATACAGCGAAGGCGTCCCCCCTCCACTCCCCAGTTTGTGGGAGCCGACTCCCGCGGCATCGGGCACCGAGGCGGGGGCACTCGCGAGGAACGCCGCCAACCGCGCGGCGGTATCCGTTCCGATTGCGATCCTGCTCCCCATGCCCCTCGTCTACGTCACGCGGAAGGCCCGCTTCAACGCCGCCCACCGCCTCCACAACCCCGACCGTCCCGACGACTGGAATCGCGAGACGTTCGGGAAGTGCAACAGCCCCAACTGGCACGGCCACAACTACGAACTGGACGTGACCGTGGCGGGAGAACCCGACCCCGACACCGGCTTCGTGGTGGACCTCGCGAAGCTCAAGCGCATCATCGAGGATCGCGTCGTGGAGCCGCTGGACCACAAGAACCTCAACCTAGACGTGCCCTTCCTGGACGGCAAGAGGACCTCCACCGAGGTACTGGCGGTCGCCATCTGGGAGCAACTCGTGGACCACATCCCCAGCGGGCGGCTCCACGAGATCCACCTTCGCGAGACCCACAACAACAGCGTCGTCTACCGAGGCGAATAGTGAAAACCCCGGACCGAGGACGACAGGCCACGCCCACGCGCCCGGCTCGTTCGTCGCCCGTGGTCTGTCGTCCGTTGCCCCGTGCGCCCCATGCCCCACGATCCTGACGTGTTCGGAGAGACCGCGTACTCCCTGGACGGGCGTCCCTCTCCCCTTCTCTACGAGCGCCGCGATGTCTACCACGACGAGACGACCGCTGCCCTGGCCGATCTCACCGAGCGGCAACTCCGGCTGGTCGGTGAGGACCCCGAGCGCGAGGGGCTGCTGAAAACGCCCGAGCGGGTCGCGAAGGCGATGCAGTTCCTCACGCACGGCTATCAGCTCGACCCCGAGGCGATCCTGCGGAGCGCGGTCTTCGAGGAGTCGTACTCGGAGATGGTGCTCGTCAAGGACATCGAGGTGTACAGCCTGTGCGAGCACCACATGCTTCCCTTCTTCGGGAAGGCCCACGTGGCCTACATCCCGAACGGACGGATCGTGGGCCTCAGCAAGATCCCGCGCGTGGTGGACGTGTTCGCGCGGCGGCTCCAGGTGCAAGAGCGCCTCACGATCCAGGTTCGAGACGCCATCGAGCGCGTGCTGGAGCCGGAGGGCGTCGCGGTGGTCATCGAGGCGAAGCACCTTTGCATGATGATGCGCGGCGCCGAGAAGCAGAATTCCATGACGACCACCAGCGCGATGGGCGGCGCGTTCATGACGCAGCCCGACACCCGCGCGGAGTTCATGCGCCTCATTGCGGGGTAACCCCGCCCGCCTCGGTGCCGAGGCGGTTCTCCTCCCCCATCGCCCCATGTCCACCCTCGTCACCGACAGCCTCCGCGAACGCTTCGCCACCTACCGCACGATGGCGGAGCGCGCCCTCGCGCAGGTCCCCGACGACGCCTTCTTCCAGTCTCTCCCGGGCCTCGACCCGCTCGCGATCCAGGTCAAGCACCTCGCAGGCAACTACCGCTCCCGCTGGACGGACTTCCGCACGGCCGACGGCGACAAGCCCGACCGCCACCGCGACACCGAGTTCGACCTCACCGAGGCGGACACGCGCGAGGCGCTCATGGCGCGATGGGCGGAGGGCTGGCGGCTTCACGAGATGGCGCTCGCGCCTCTCACGGACGCGGACCTCGGGGCGACCGTCACCATCCGGGCCGAGCCGCATACCATCATCGCGGCGTTGAACCGGTCGCTGGCGCACACGGCGTACCACGTCGGGCAGAATGTGCTGCTCGCGAAGCACCTCGCGGGGGACGACTGGCAGACCCTCTCCATCGCGCGGGGCCAATCTGAGCAGTTCCGGGCGGAGATGCTCGCCAAGGCGGAGGCACGGCGCGACGCGGACATCGCGGGCCTTCCGCCTCGGGCGTAAGGGTTCCGGGTTCCGGGTTCCGGGAGGCAAACCCCGCCTCGGTGCCGAGGGTGAGCGGAAGAGAGGAAGCCGCTCAGCGGACCCCGACACGACCGGCCCTTACAGCGTTACTCGTTTGGTATAACGCCCCTGCTTGTCATCCCGAGCGGAGGTCGCCCCGAGACCGAAGCCGAGGGATCTACGGTCAGGATGCCTGCGCGCTGCACTCGGCCCCGCAGACGCGAGCGGCCCGATCCCTCGGCTCGCTGGCGCTCGCTCGGGATGACACCCTCATGGCTACCGCGTACCGCTCTGTATGCCGTACGCCGTACGGAACAAGGGAACGCTCCCGAGCCGCGCCGTGCCCGACGTGCCTCCGCATCACGGCATCGTCAGGCCGCCGTCCACGGCGAGTGACTGGCCCGTGACGGTCCGGCTGAGGGGGCTCGCGAAGAAGAGCACCGCGTCCGCGAACTCCTCGGGCGTGACGGTCTTCTGGAGCGGCGTCACGCCGCGCACGAACTCGAAGACCTCCGGCGTGGTGACCGCACTCGCGTCCGTCGTCTGGAGCAGGCCGCCCGCAACGAGGTTGACGCGGATGCCGTGCGGGCCGAGTTCCTTGGCGAGCGTCCGTGTGAGGCCCACGAGGCCTGCCTTCGCGGCGGTGTAATCGTGGTAGGTCACGACGGGGTTGTACACGAGGTTCGTGCCGACGTGGACCAGCGACCCGCCGGTCTCCTGCTCACGCATGACCGGAAGCAGCGCCTGCGCGAGGTGGAACGCCGCGCGGACCGCGCCCTCGTACTGCCCCTGGAAATCCTCCCACTCGGCCGTCTCGATGCCGACGTAGCGCGCGGTCGGGTCGAAGGAGTAGTTCGGGAGCGCGTTCGAGACCGCGATGTCCACGCGGCCGTAGCGCTCGACAATCGCGTCCACCATCGCGCCGACGGCCTCGCGGTCGGTCACATCCGCTTGGACGGCGAACGCACGACCACCCGCCGCCTCGATCTCCGCGACGACCGCCTCGGCCTTCTCGGCGGAGCGGAGATAATTGACGCAGACCGAGGCGCCCGCCCGTGCGAGGGCTTTCGCGATGGCGGCGCCCGCGCCGCGAGAAGCACCGGTGACGAGGGCGACAGAGTCGGTGGGAAGCAGAGACATGAGCGTGGGAAGAGGGAGCGCGGAAGATGCCTCGGACCCATGCCCCGGTCGGGGCGTACCGGCGCTCTTCACGCCCATTACCCATGCCCACCGTTGTTGTCACCGGCGCGAGCCAGGGAATCGGCCGGGCCGTGGCGGTGGCCTATGCCGCCTATCCCGATGCTCGCCTCGCCCTCCTCGCGCGCACCGAGGCGAAGCTCCGGGCCGTCGCGGCGGAGTGCGCCCGCCTCGGTGCCGAGGCGGACGTGGTCGTGTGCGACGTGACCGACGAGGCGAACGTCGCAAGTGCCGCCGAGCGCGTCCACGAGCGCCTCGGTGCGGTGGATGTGCTGGTCAACAACGCGGGCGTCTTTCAGCCCGGTTCGTTCCTGGAGATCACGCCCGAGACCTTCCGCGAGCAGATCGAGGTCAACCTGACGAGCGCCTTCCTCGTGACGCGTGCGTTCCTGCCCGCGATGCTGGAGCGCGGGACCGGAGACCTCGTGTTCATGGCGAGCGTCGCCAGCCTGCGGGGGTATCCCGGCGGGGCGGCCTACGGTGCAGCCAAGCACGGGCTTTTAGGTCTGGCTCGCACGCTTCGCGAGGAGACCAAGGACCGAGGCGTTCGCGTGATCTCGGTGATGCCGGGCGCGACGATGACCCCGAGTTGGGACGGCGTGGACCTCCCGCCCGGCCGCCTCATGCCGCCCGAGGCCATCGCGAAGACCATCGTCGCGGCGACGAGCCTGCCGCGCGAGGCCGTCGTGGAGGAACTCCTGCTGCGCCCCCAACTCGGCGACGTGTGATACCGTTTCATGGCCCTGATGTCTGCATGCCGTTCGATCTCCGCGTGTGGGCGAGACGACAGACCACGGACGACAGACTATCCCATGCCCGTCGTCTGTGGTCCGTCGTCCTTTGAGGCACATCCCAACATCAGGCCGCAGAATCCGCACGACACCGCCTGCTTCCCTCGCCCCCATCTCTCCCCATGACCATCCGCCACGAACCTGACCAGAACCGCTTCGCCGTCGAGACCGACCACGGCACAGCCCACCTCGACTACATCCTGACCGACGGGCTGATCACGCTCGTCCACACCGAGGTGCCGGTTGGCGCCGAAGGCGGAGGCGTCGGCTCGGCGCTCGCGAAGGCCGGGCTGGACCACGCCCGCGCGGAGGGGCTGAAGGTGCTGCCCACGTGCCCGTTCGTGCTCGCCTACCTCCGGCGGCACCCGGAGGACCGAGACCTGGTCCTGCCGGGCGTCCGCGTGTAGATCTCCCGCCTCGGTGCTGCCGCGAGGCCACCGAGGCGGAGAGCGTCAACTGCAGACGAGAGGTCCCCGGCGACGATCGCGACGGTCCTCCGCCCGGTCCCGGCGGTCTTCGCGACGGTCGCGCACGTCTTCCCGGCGGGCTCGCCGATCCTCGCGGCGGTCCGCGATGTCTTCGAGCCGATCCAGGAGACCGCCCTGGTGGCGGGCGTCCCGGATATCCTCACGGCGGTCGCGGATGTCCTCGCGGCGATCCCGACGGTCTTCGGCGCGGTCGCGCCGGTCTTCGCGCACGTCGAATACCTGCTCTCGGCAATCGAGCGCGATGGCTCGGGCGGCACGCTGGGCGCTCGCCGGAACGGCGACGAGGAGGGCCAGCAGGACGAGGGGAAGGAGACGAAGCATGACAACAGGAGGCTGGTGAGGAGCCCCAGGATCCGGCGCCCGCCTCGGGACGGTGTTGCAGAGATGTGGCGAGGCCATGCCCGTTCTTCGCGAGGCGTGTCGCGCCCAGACGCAGGTCGCCCCGCCTCGGTGGTGCCGTGGGAGCACCGAGGCGGGGCGAGACGGGAGGAACGGAGAGTCTACCGGGCGACCGTCAGGCGGCGCGTGGCAACGGCTCCGACCCCTTCGATCTGCACCACGTACACCCCCGGAACGAGGCGCTCGGTGGGGAGGGCGAGGCGGTGCGAACCGGGCGCGAGCGCTCCGTGCTGCTGGGCCATCACCTGGCGTCCCAGCGCATCGAAGAGGGTGATCCGAACCTCAGCCGGTTCTGCCAGCGCCAGCATCACCACCGAGGCGCCGGTGGTTGGGTTGGGCGCGATCAGCCCCACGACCGACTCGGTGGGCACCTCCGAGGTGGACGTGCTCACAGAAGACGGCCCGATGAGAAGATCGTAGCCCACGTCGAACAACTTGGCGCTCACGACGTGAACCGGTCGCAGGCTCGGCGGCGCGAGGCCGTCTACTCCAGCCGTCGGGGCGGCCTGCGTGACGAGGACCAGCGAGGTCTCCCCCTCTCCGTCCAGCGCGAGGATCTCGCCCGTCTGGCGGTTTCGCAGAGCGGCCGTCCACGTGTCCGGGAGCGCGCTCGCGTCCCAGCGAAAGGTGGCTCGGGTTTCTCTAGCCGGGGTCTCGGTCTGCGCCGCGAGGTGCAACGGCAGCTCTGCCGAGGCGCTCAGATCAGAAGGCAGGGCTGCGAGCACCTGAACGCCTCCCCCCGGTTCCACCACACCGAGGTGGAGCGTGGTGGCGGACCCCAGGCCCTCGCGGAGCGGGCCGTCCCACACGTCGGTTCCGAGCGCGGCATCATCCCGCACGGTCACCACCATCGCCGTCTCGCGTGAGGTGCCGTTCACGGACCCACTCAGGCTCAAGCGAAGCTGGCCGCGCAGCGCTGTGTGCTTCTCGGCCGCCTCTGCGGGTGCCTCCGCCTCGGTGCCGTCCGTGAGCCCGACCAGCGGTCCCTGAGACCCCAGCCGACCGCTCGCCGGAGCGATCAGCGCGGGGGGCCCGGCCCCCGTGGCCGTCGCGAGGAACGCCTGCCCCACCGGGATGCGGCCATCGGGAAGGGTCCCCGTGGTACCGTCCCATGTCAGGAACTCGCCGCCGTTGGAGGTGGGACTCCAGATCTGGAGCACGTTCGACATGTTCGTGCGTGTCCACCCGGCTGCGTCCCAGTCCAGGTCCTCATCGTACGGGTTCGCGAGCAGGTTGGCCCCCGGGTCGGGAGCGGTCGAGGTGAAGGAAACCGGGAAGGTGAAGTCCGTTGTCACGGCGGCGCACGGCGTGACCGGACACCCTGTGGCCGGGAGGAACTTCGGGAACGTTCCCTGGACTCCTGCATCGTCGGTGTTGAACTGACTGTCGTCCAGGGCGACAAAGATCCAGAGGCCGCGGCCATGCTCGTACGCTGCGAGCGGCGGAGCGCCTCGGAACGTGACCGGATTCCCCTTCTCGATCGTGGGGTACTGCCCGGTCGCCTCATCGAATCCAAAGACGGTCGAGAGGTTCAACGTGTTGTCCGGGTTCCGGTCCGCCTCCTCGTAGCCCGCAGAGTAGATCGGCGCGAGGAAGCCCGGCGTGCGTCCCCCGAGCGGGAGATTCGGGAAGGGAAGCCCGAGTGCGCGATAACCCTCAGATCCAGACACCTCGACGTAGAGGGCAGCCCCGCCGAAGTCCTGGTAGACATCCCATTCCCCCGTGGAGGTGCCGACAATCACCCCTGGAGCCGGTGTGCTCTGGCCCAGGAACACGCCCGAGGCGGGCGCTGCCGAGAACCCCGCGTCTTTGGGACCGCCGGGAGAGAGCACAGCCGCCGCGAAGGTCGGTGCCGCGCCTGCGCCCGCTGTGTTCGCGATCCAGAAGACCTCGCCGTCTACGTTGCCGACCAAGAGATCGAGATCGCCGTCGCGGTCGAAGTCACTCGCCTCGGGAACGGACGAGAACCCCACATCTACGCCGTCCAGCGGGTTCGCAGCCCCGGTTTGTTCGGTGTATGTGGCCGGATCTCCAGGCGACGCGGTGTTGGAGAAGAAGGCGAGCGTGCCGTCCATCCGTCCCACCACAAGGTCTGGCGTTCCGTTGCCGTCGAAGTCGGCAGCAGCCGGTGCACTGTTGAAGCCGACATCGACAAGCCCCGTCGGAACGGCCGCCGAGGCGAACGCCCCGGCGGTGTTCTCGAGGTACAGGAAGGTGCCATCCCCATTCCCGACCAGCACGTCTGGGTCGGTGTCCCCGTCGAAGTCCGCGACTGTCGGTTGGGCCGCGTACGAGACGGTGATCCCGCAGAAGGGGTCATCCGCGCCGGTCTGGAGGATCAAGTCCGGGTAGCCCTGTCGACCGGCACCCGGGACGTGTCGGAAAAACGACAGGGTCCCGTCCGAGGCTCCGGCGAGGAGATCGGCGTGGGTGTCCCCGTCCACGTCGCCAAAGGCTGGCGCGCTCATGAACCCGATATCCTGGAGACTGATGGGCCGAAACTGGTTGCCAAGCGACGGCCCGGCGATCTGGGCCTCCGCACCGTGCGCGGACACCAACAGAAGGGCCAACGCGGTGCAGCCGAGGAGAAGCGAACGGGTCATGACAAAGCGGGGAATCACTCGGAGGGGACGCGATGGGCTAGTTGCGAGAGGGGAAAAGGCCCTGGAGTGCGATGACGACGTACAGCCCCAGATAGGGCGGGCGGTTTTCGAATGAGGTGCCCGAACCCGTTGAGTGTGTATGGCCCATCGCGACGAGGTCGCTCGTGCCGTACGTGGGGATATCCGCCGCGTGGTCCGCGTGCGCATGGCCCGCGGGCGATTGGCTCGTAGCCTCTCCTGCCACGGGAACGAGATGCGTATGGCTGGGCAGGTTGGCAGCCGTCAAGACGGTCGACTGCTCGCCCCCCTCCTCCCCCCAGGCGACCGGGGACAACCCAGGCCCCGTTCCGACCCCCAGCGCGAAACGGCTTCGGAGATCCGGGAGTTGGAACGTTGACCGCCCGTCCCCACCGAACGCCGTACCGAGGAGGGAAAACAGCGCCTGATTCGAGCTAATCGGGAGGAGCTGTCCCTCGCACGTTGCCCATCCGCGCGGTGCGAAGCCGTACCCGACGTACGCGATCGACCCGAGCAGCGGATCGCTCGGCAGCGGGGTGTCCCGGATCGTGCGCCCGTGTGCGTCCACGACAGTGCCCGGCACAATCCCGAATGACCTCGCGCGTGCCTCTACCGCGTTCCAGGTCGCCTCTTCCGCCTCGGTCCTGCCGATAGAGGCCACCGCCTCGGGCCCAGAGTGAGAGTCCTCGGTGACCACGCGGCCTGCTCCGGGGGCGACAAGACCCGCTCCGACGGCAGGAAGGGAAGGCGCGTGCGATGCAGGCCGTGGAGTGGACGGGCCCTCAGGGGCGAGACGATCTGCGAGGTGACGGCGAATGCGGTGCGTCCAGGACATGGCAGAAGACAAGACGAGGGAGTCAAAAACGGACAGGGGTGGAACTAGCTACGGCTGGGGAAGACACCCTGGAGGGCGATGCAGACGTAGAGCCCGAGGAACGGGGGGCGGTTCTCGAACGAAAAGCCGGATCCTGTGAGAGCCGTTTGCGCGCTGTACGTGGATAGGGGCGCGTACTGGGGGATGCTCGACGCGGGAACGGCCGGAAGCTGTCCTGTCGGTACGTCGGTCGTGCCGGGAGCGGAGGAGCCGCGGAGCGCGTGCGTGTGGGTGGGCATCGTCACTGTGTTCAGCGTGGAGAACTCATTGCCACTTTTCTCCCCCAACCGGTAGGTCGGAAGCCCAGGCCCCGTCCCTGGCCCCACGGGGCGGCGCCCGAGGAGGTCCGGGAGCCCGAACGTCGTCCGCCCGTCCCCGCCGTACGTCGTCCCGAGTAGCGAGAACAGGGCGGTGTTCTGAGCGATAGCCAACAAGCTCCCGTCGCACAACGCCCACGCGCGAGGCGCGAAGCCGAATCCCACGTACATCAGTTCCCCGATGAATGGGTCGGCCGTCCCTGGGTATTGCGCCGGGCGCCCCTGTGCATCGACACGGGTGCCGGGCACGATGCCGAACTGCTGGGCACGCGCCTCGACTGCCGCCCAAGCGGCATCCACCGAGGCGGAGCCGTGGGAGGCCGCCTCGGTGGATGCGGAGTGGGCAGCCTCGGGGAGCACAAGACCGGCTCCCAGAGCGGCGGCCCCTGCTCCAGCGGCCTGACGAAAGAACGTCCGGCGCGAAGACGAAGCCTCCGGCGGGACCTCCGGAGACAAACGATCAGCGAGGCGGCGGCGAAAGCGGTACGTCCAGGACATGACAGAAATCGAGACAGAGGGGTCAGAAACGGGCGGAGGATCTAGTTACGGCTGGGGAAGACACCCTGGAGTGCGATGCAGGCGTGGAGTCCCAGGTACGGCGACTGATTGCTGAAGGACGAGTTGTTTCCCGCGTTGGTTGTGGTCGCCATCGACACCTCGTTGCCCGTCGTGTACTGGGGAATGCGGGATTCCGCGATGGCCGGTCTCCCACCAACGGCCCGATCCGACGTCCCCACCGCGTTGGAGCCTTGCAGCCCGTGGGTGTGGGCTGGGAGGTTGGCACTCGAGAGTGTCGTGAACGCTTGGCCTCCCTCCTGACCCCACCGAACCTGTGAGAGTCCCAGACCCGTCCCCTGGCCGACGGGCGAGCGGCCGCGGAGATCCGGGAGACCAAATGTGGTACGGCCGTCTCCGCCGAACACTGTCCCGAGTAGCGAGAACAGGGCATTGTTCGAACTGATCGCGAGCAGCTGTCCGTGGCAGAATGCCCACCCGCGCGGGTCGAAGTTGAACCCGACGTACATGATGTCGCCGATGAATGGCACGAACGCCCCTGGAATCGCCGGTTCCATCGGGCGGCCCTGGGCATCCACAAGGGTGCCGGGCTCAATACCGAGGCGGGCCGCCCGCTCATCAGACGCCGCCCAGGCCTCGTCCGTGAGGAACATCCCCACGCTCAGGGCGACGCCCGCGCGTGCGGCCTGCCCCACGAACTGGCGGCGGGAGTGGCGTGCCCCTGATTGAGGCTCTGGCTCTGGCGGGGCGATCCGGTCCGCGAGGGTCTGACGGAGGTGGGTGAGGAATGGCATGCGGCGTAGGCGAGGGACGGTCAGCGCTCAGTGTAGCCAACAGAACCTTAACAATCCACACGATTCCAGACGGTTGCCCCATTTGGGAGCCCGGCCTCCCCCTGGCCGCACCGAGGCGGGACGAAACCGGGCGACCGTCAACGGACGACCCCGGACGGCCGCGTCTGGTGCCTCCTTGCGGTCGCCCCGCCTCGGCACCGAGGCGGCCCTACCCGACCGTCTTCTCGAAGCGATGGAACACCCGCGAGACGTGCGCCCCGGCGTAGTGGGCGTAGAACCCCACGGGCGCCACCCACGGGATCGTCGCGCTGGCTTGGCCCTGGGCGGCGAGATCGCGGAGGCAGCGGCGGCAGAGCACCCCGCCGATCCCGAGGCCGCGCGCCTCGGGCGCCGTCCCCATGGGGCCGAACCAGCCGGTGCTCCGGTTGTTGGCGTCGTACGCGGAGAAGCCGAGCACCGCCTCGGTTCGGAGTGCGAGATGCAACGAGACCGGCTGCTGCGCGAACGTGTTCGCGATCTCCGGCTGCCACGCGGGCCAGTTCTCGGCCAGCATCGCCATCACGCCCCCCCGATCCGCCTCGGTGGCCCGGCGCACCTCCACGCCGGATGCGTCCAGATCGCGCTCTTTCTCCGACGTGTCCCACTCGTCCGCGAGCAGGTTCACGTGCATGTTGACCGCCTCCCCCGCACTCGTGTACCCGTGCTTCTGGACGAACAGCCAGCCCGGCGTGTAGCGAAGATCCACCCCCGGCACGAGGTAGTTGGGCGAGCACTCCGCGATGCGTAGCGTCTCCGCCCCCAGCGCAGCCAGTCCCGCCTCGGTCTCGGAGAGGAGCGCGCCGCCGATGCCCTGCCGCCGCTTCTCCGGCGCGACCGCGAGCATCTTGATGGTCCCTCGCGATTCGTTCGGTGGCCCCCACATCGCGCCGACCGATACTCCCCACACCTCGCCCGAGGCGGAGGTCGCGACGAGGCGGGGGCCGGGGTTCGGCTCCTGCCAGATCTTTTCCGCGAGGAGATCCGGTGTCATCGGATCGTACGGAGCGGAACGGTTCCAGAGCGCGAGGAGGGCGTCCGCGTCGGCGGGCTGGAGGTCTCGGATGGTCATGGGCACACGGAGGCGGAGCCGAAAGATGCATCCGCGCGCACCCTTCTGAACAACGGTTTGCGTCCCCGTGGACAGACCTCGTCGCAGTGGCGTCCACCGCCTCGGGATCGTACCCTGTCACGTCTCACCACTCCCCCATTTTCCATGTTCGACAAACTGAAGGACCAGGCGGGCGATCTCGCCAAGAACATCCCCGGCGCCGACGGCCTCAAGGACAAGGCCGATGGCCTCATCGACGCGGCGGCGGACAAGGCCGCAGACCTCGCGCCCGACTCTGTCAAGAGCGCCGCTGAGGGCATCGCGGACAAGGCCGCCGACGCCGCCAAGACCGCACTCGACGGTCTCACCGACTCCACCGGTTCCTGACCCCCGTCACTCGTACGACACCTCCTCCCATGTTCGACAAGCTCAAAGATCAAGCGGGCGACCTCGCCCAGAGCCTGACCGAGAAGGCAGGCGACCTCGCGGACAAAGCCGGTGACATTGCCGGTGATCTCGCCGACAAGGCGGGCGACCTCGCCGGAAAGGCGGGAGAGGCCATCTCGGAGGCCATCCCCGATGACATCGAGGACAAGGTCAAGGATGTCGCAGGGAAGGCGGCCGACGGTGCCAAGGGCGCCGTCGAGTCCCTCTCCGACAAGGTGCGCGGCGGAGACGAGTAGTCGTCTTCCCCGGCCCGTACGCTCACGCCCCGGCTGGCACTCGCTGGCCGGGGCGTTTTTGTGTCCCGGCGCGATGCCCTCCAGACGTAGCACGCCCCCCGCCGAGCAGTCAGCGGGGGACGCGGCTCGGTCCGCCTCGGTGGACCCGCGAGGGCACCGAGGCAGGAAAACCTGGAGCTAGCGGATCACCGTCAGGCGGCCGGTCTCGACGCGGTCGCCCGCGCGGAGACGCCACACGTAGACACCTGCCGGGAGACGCTCACCCAGCGTGGCGGTGTGGGCACCTGCCCGCAGCGGACCGTCCACGACCGTCGCGACCTCGCGGCCCCGCACGTCGTAGAGCGCGAGGTGCGCGTCGCCCGCCTCGGCCATCGCGAAGCCGAACGTGGCGGTGCCGCGCGTCGGGTTCGGGCCGACGCGGATCTCGTCGCCGCTCACGAAGAACGCGGCCTGCGTGATCTCCTCGTCCACGATCTCAGAGTCGCCCCACACGATGGGCTCCGAGGCGGCCTTTCCTGCAGAGGCATCGGTCGAGACAGCCGGGCGACCGGCGACGGACGGGGCGCTCCCCTTGGTCACCGTGAACACGGCCGAGCCGCAGACCTCCGAGCTTGCCGGATCGTCCGCGTTGAACGTGCCCGCGCTGATGATGTAGGTGTAGACACCGTCCTCCGCGAACCCGGGGATGCGCTGGTTGTACCCGGCCTCGTAGATCGCCCCACCAGGGACGGTCGGCGTGCGCGGGGTGCGGATGAACGACGGCGCGCCGATGTCGTTGATGACGGCGCCCCAGATGTCCACCGTTGCAGCGCCGTCGCTACCGGAGTTGTCCAGAGTGAACGCGAAGCGGACACGACCACCCTCCGATGGGACGGTGAGGCTGCCTTTCGCGTTGGCCGCGAACGTGTAATCGCAGGCCCCGATGACAGGGTCCTCGCCGGTACCGGAGAGAGGGACATCGACCGTGCCCTCGTCGGCGTCATCGCTCGTGATGGTGAGCGTGGTGCTGAAGGAGACTGCGTTGGATGGCGAGAACACAAGCACGATCACGCGAGAGGCGCCTGGCTCGACCGTGCCGGGGGCGCCCCCATCGATGACAGCAAAGTCATTGTCGCTTACAGGGAGTTCGATCCCTGCAATCGTGAGATCGCCGTCGCCCTCGTTCGTGATCGTGACCGTCCGTTGGGCAGACTGGCCGGTCGTGACCGTCCCAAAGTCGATGCTGGACGGGGTGACGTTGATCTCCGGCATCGGCACGATGACATCCTGCCCGGTGCCGGACAGTGCAACCTCGACGGAGCCCTCATCGGCGTCGTTGCTCGTAATGGTGAGCGTCGCGGCAGCAGGCCCGATGGCCGCCGGGGCGAAGCGGATGGTGATCATCGCAGAGCCACCCGGTGCGATGGGGCCGGGAAGCGCACTCGCGATGGAGAAGGCGTCGCCGTCCTCGGTCGCGCCGGTGATGATCAGGTCGGCGTCACCGGCGTTGGACACCGTCACCATGAGATCCGCTGTGGAGCCAACATCGACGCCACCGAAGTCCAGCGTGAGCGGCGTCACGTCGATCTCGGGCGCGGCGGGCGTTTGCCCGGTGCCGCTGAGCGAGACGTTGACCGTGGGCTCGTCCGCGTCGTTGCTAGCGATGGACAGCGTGCCCATGGCGGGGCCTGCAGCCATCGGCGCGAACTGCACCGTCACCATCTCGGACGCTCCCGGCGCCACGCTCGAGGGCGGCGTGCCGACGAAGCTGAAGCCGTCACCGGTCACATCGATCTCGCCAATCTGGAGAATCCCGTCTCCCTCGTTGGTGATGGTGACCATCTGCTGTGCGCTGGTGCCGACCTCCACCATGCCGAAGTCCACCATTGATGGCCCGACCTCGATCTCGGGCTCCGTCGCGATGAGGACATCGCCGAAGATGCGGAGGTTGTCCATCGCGATGTCCTCGTCTCCGGAGTTGAGGCTAAACGCGATGAAGATGTCCAGCGTGGAACCGGTCCCCGCGATGGCCGCGGTGAACTCCGTGAGCGTGGGCGTGAGAATCGGACCGTCTCCGATCCCGTCGAAGTCGGTGTCTTGTGCAGCCGATCCGTTGAAACCAGAGGCCGACGTGTCCGCACCTGCCTCGAACCAGATGAGGTTCTGGAGGTCGGCCATGTCGTCACTGTCGATGCGGTACTTGATGTGGACGAAGTCGCCGTCGTTGTCCCAATCCTCGTCTCCGTTGGAGGCGTCGTCTTCCGCGAAGAGCCCTCGGAACGAGAGGTTGGAGACATCCGAGATGTCGATGTCATTGATGACGAGTGTCACCGGCAGCTCGGCCCCCTCGCTGTCGATGTCCTGCGCAGCGAAGATCCAGTTGCCATCAAATCCGTCGATCTGGTAGCTGTCGGTCACATCGCTGGTGTCCGTGCGAGCGAAGAAATCCGAGAACCCGTCGGTGTACTCGGCGATCGAGGTGGTGTACCCCGTGCCGTCCTCGAAGGACTGCTGGTAAATCTGGGTCTGGGCCCAGGCGGGCGCCGCAAGGAGCAGCGCCACAAGGAGAGAAAGAGATCGCATGAGAGAGAGCCCGAGGGCCGTTGCGAGTGGGAAAGGAGGAGCACCGCCAGGGCATCGCGGACCCCGCTAGCGGTAGCGAAGGATAGACCCCAGGGCGTTCCCATGCGAGACCTCGGTGTAACCACTCGGCCCGCCTCGGTGCGTCCACAGCAGCACCGAGGCGGAGACCCCTCGTGCTACGCGCCGACGGTGATCCGCAGCCCGTCGTAGCCGAGGCGGACGCCCTCCGGCAGCATCGCGTCCGCGTCGGCGTGGAGCACGTTGTGCGTCATGTGGACGAGCCACGTCTCGCGAGCACCCACCTCGGCAGCCGCCTCGGCGGCTTGGCCGAACGAGAAGTGCGTTGGGTGTGGCTCCGGGCGGAGGCCGTCCAGCACGAGAACCTCCACCCCGTCGAGCCGCGCGAAGCTCTCCTCCGGGATCGCGCTCACGTCCGTGAGATAGGCCAGATCGCCGATCCGCCAGCCGAGGATGGGAGCCGCGCCGTGCCAGACTGGGACGGGCCAGACCTCCACCGAGGCGGCCGGGGTCGTGCGGCTGACGACCGTCGCGGGGGCGTCACCGGCGAGTGGGCAGAGGTCCAGCCGAGAGACGCCCGGATAGGTGCCATCGCGGAAGATGTAGCGGAACATGTCCGCCAGTTGGTCCGCCGTGCTTTCCTGCGCGAGGACCGGGATGGGCGTCCGGTCGCGGAAGAAGTAGGGCCGGAGGTCGTCCAGGCCCATGACGTGGTCGAAGTGGGCGTGCGTGACGAGGAGCGCGTCCACGTGCGAGACGCCGTGATCGAGCGCCTGCCGACGGAAGTCCGGCCCGGCGTCGATCTGGAGGTGGACGGGTCCCGCCTCGGTGTGGGCCACGACGTGCGCGGAGGTCCGCGTCCGGGCGTCGCGCGGGTCGGTGGACGTGCAGACGGGGCAGTCGCAGCCGATGACGGGCACGCCGACGGACGTGCCGGTGCCGAGCAGGGTCGCCTCGATCCTCACCGCAGGCGACCGGATGCCACGGTCCGCCTCGGTCCCGAGGTCACCGAGGCGGGGCGAATCGGAGGCTGCGCGTGCGTCACGCCTCCTCGGTCGGCGACAGACCGGCCGCGGCATCCACGCCTGCGTCGAGTTGGCTCCAGGCGTCCGCGAGGGCAGCGCGAACGGCCGGGCGGAGGTAGAGCTGGTCGTGCGGGAGGTCGCGCAGGGCCTCCGCCAGCACCACCGTCTGGGCCTCGACAGGGTGCAGCTTGTTCAGCACCACCACCTCTCGCCCTGCGACGGTACAGAGTCCGCCGCGGAAGCTCCCGCGCTCGCGCCGCACCCGCACGCCGAGGGCGCGGAGCGCGTCTTCGAACTCGCGGAGGACCGAGGCGGGCTTCATGGAGGGGACTGGCGACTGGGGAACTGGGACTGGGGGACGTAGAGCGGGCCCCCGCCACCTCGGGCAGCCCGTGAGCCCACCGAGGCGGGCCCATTCACAGCGGAGCAGAGACCGCCAAGATCGTCAGTCCCCAATCCCTGCGTCCCTAGTCCCCGAGGGGGTACTTCGAGAGCAGCGACCGGCCGGACTTGCGGTCGCGAACGGCGAACTCCAGCGGGTCCACCTTCGGGTTCTCCTCCACCTGGAACGGGAGCGAGCGCAGGCGGAACTTGAGGCGCGTGAGTCGGCTCGGGAAGCCGCCTCGGAGGTACGACGCCATCAGAGGATGCACGCCCACCACGATGGGGCGGTTGGCGTAGCGGGCGTCCACCACGTCTCGGTAGTTCGTGAGCCAGGCGCTGAGCCGGGCCGCGAGTTGGACAGGCGTGAGGTCCTCCGCAGGCGAGCGGCGGGCGCGGCGCGGACGCTCCTCGGGGCGGTCCGCCTCGGTCGCTTCGGCAGAACGGTCCCGGGCGCGACGCTCGGGCTGCGGGATCTCCGCAGCCCCGGCGGCGGCCATGGCGTCCTGCGCGTCGTCGGACTCGTCGCTCTGCGTCGTGATGCTCGGGCGGAGGCGCTGGCGCGTGATCTGCATCACGCCGAAGTCGCTCATCCCGATCACCTTCGTGACCGCGCGGTCCTTCGCGAACTCCTTCTTGATCGCCTCGGTGACCTTGCGGCGGTCGCGCTCGTAGCGCAGGTCGATGAAGTCCACGACGATGATGCCGCCGAGGTCGCGCAGGCGGAGCTGCTTCGCGATCTCGCGCGCCGCCTCCACGTTGACGTTGAGCAGGTTCTCCTCGGCGCGGCGCTTGCCCCGCCCGGCCCGGCCCGAGTTCACGTCCACGACGTGCATCGCCTCGGTGTGCTCGATGATGAGGTAGCCTCCACCCTTCATGTTGACGCGCTCCGAGAACGCCTCGGCGACCTGCTTCTCCAGCCCGACGGAACGGAAAACGGGCTGGTTGCCTCGGTGCAGCACCACGCGGTCCGCCATCTGCGGCGCGACGGCCTTGACGTAGCTCTGCACATTCTTGTGCAGGCGCGGGTCGTCCACGAGGATGCGGTCGTAGTCCTCCGTGAAGAGGTCCCGGACGATGGACGAGACCATGCTGACGTCTTCGTAGAGAAGGACCGGCGGCTCCGGCTTGCGCTGGAGCTTCGCCTCGATCTTCCGCCACTTGTCCACGAGGAGGCGGAGGTCCTGGTCGAGGATCTTCGCGTCGCGGCCCTTCGCGACCGTGCGGACGATGACGCCGAAGTTGTCCGGCTTGAGGCTCGTCGCGAGGGTGCGGAGACGGCGGCGCTCCTTCGCGCTCTCGATTTTCTTCGAGACCGCCACGTAGTCCGCCGCGGGCACGAGCACGAGGAAGCGGCCCGCGAGGGAGATGTCCGTGGACACTCGGCTGCCCTTCGAGGAGATGGGCTCCTTCGTGATCTTGACGAGGACGCGCTCGCCACGCGCGAGCAGTTCCTCTGGCTTGGTCGGCACCGAGGCGGAGCCACCGGACGCGCCGCGGTTCTGTCCGCCCCTCCCGTTGCGGCCTCGGTTGCCCCCACCGCTGCCCCCTCGGGAGCGACCGCCGGACGCCTTCTCGTCGGCCTTGGGCTCGGAGGTCGTTGCCTCGCGAGACGATCCGCCTCGGCCCCGGCGGGACCGGCCGGAGGGCTGCTCGTCGGCCGTGTCGGTCTGGGCCTCCTGCGCATCGCGCGACCGGCCCCGGCGGGAACGCGAGCGACGCGAGGACGAGGACGCCTCTGCGTCTTTCTCGGCCTCGGGAGCGGCGTCCGCCGAGGAGGCATCGGCGCCCGCCTCGGTGGAGGTGCGGCTTCGCGAACGGGAGCGACGGCGCTTCGGCGTCTCCTCCGCCTCGGTGGCATCCTCCGATGCCTCCCGCGCAGCAGGAGGTGCGGGCGCCGTCCGGCGCGGCGCAGACGCGCTCGTCAGGTCGATGGTGGACGGGAGGGTCTTGCGAGCGGGAGCCTCGGGCTCGGTCGCGGCGGGCTCCGTCGTGTCGGGCGTTTCCGCAGAGTCGGATTCCTCCGGCGTAGCGGCCTCCTCGGACGCCTTCTTCTTGCGGCCTCGCGAGCGGGAGCGGCGGCGCTTGGGCTTTTCCTCCGCCTCGGGCGCGTCCTCCACCTCGGCCGTCTCCTCCACCGAGGCGGGGGCCTCATCGGACGGTTCGGCGTCCTGGGCGTCGGCGTCTTCCTCGGTCGGCGTCTCGGTCTTCTTCTTGCGCGACCGCGACCGTGAACGCTTGGGCTTCTCCTCCGCCTCGGGCGCGTCCTGGGACGCCTCCGGCTCTTCCGGGGTCTCCACCGAGGCGGGGGCCTCTGCGGGCGGCTCCTCAGCTTGCACGTCGGCCTCCAGTTCCGCAACCGCCTCGGTGGTCGCGGAGCGAACCGAGCCGGTCTTCTGGGTCAGGTCGATGACGTGCGGGAGACGGCGCTCTTCCTGCTCCTCCTCTTCCTCGGAGCGCTTCTGGGATCCCCCGCGCCCTCGGCGGCGGCCCCGTCCGCCTCGGCGGCGACGGCGTCGCGAGCGGGACCGGGCCGTGCTGGACTCATCGGCCGTGTCCTCCACCTCCAGCGTGTCCTCCACGTCGGGCTCGGACTCGTCGTCGGCCACCCGCTTCTTGGGAGCCTTGGAGAGGATGGGGCCACTTTCGAGGCCCGGCACGTTCATCCCCGCGATCGCGAAGAGCTGCGCGGCGTTGTCGGTGAGGTCTGAAAAGTGGAGGAAGGCGTCCTGCCGCTGGCCGATGTCGACGAAGGCGGCGTGGATCTGGGGCATCACCTTGGCGACGCGACCGAGGTAGATGTTGCCCAGCGTGCGGACGTTCTCAGGGTGCTCGACGTAGAGCTCGGCGAGCTCGCCGTTCTCGACGATGGCGATGCGAGCGCGGTCTTTGCTCGCGTTGATGACGATCTCCTTCTTCATGGAGGGGGTAGCGGCGTCGGCGGAGCCCGCGCGCGACCGGCACGGGGCCAGTCGCGGGGCTAGACACCGACGCAGGGGGAGCCTTCTCTGGCCTCGGACGGGCGGGGCGTCGCTCCGGAGCGACACGCGCTGGGCGTCCGGCGAGCGTGCTCAGCAGCACGCCGACGAGGAGGCGGAAAATGGAAACGTGGAGAGGGCGCATGGATCGGGCCTCGGCCAATCGGGGCCGGGCCGGGCGCGAAAGCAGAAAGGCCACGCGTGCCACAGGGGGAATGAGCCTCGGCGTCTCTGGAGACACCTTGCACCAGTGGCGCGATGGCGTGCAGAAGCTACGGGTAGCATCGGCATGGATGCCTCTTCACGGAAGCCGAACGATGGTATCCGCGCGGTCTTCCCGGACGCTTGCTCGTCTGGATCCGAATCTCTTGTTGTGCGCTCGCTGCGAGCCCGGCACCACCCGAGACCCGGGGCGTCGCTGGCTTCTGCCCTCGTGCGCACAGTTTCTGTCACCGCGGCCCGGGACTGTGTGGGCCGCCACCCTCCCCCCTGATGGCCAACGCTCAGACTCACCCCTCCACTGGAAGCGCTCCCGGAGGCGACGGCGCCCCTGACAAGCCCGCCAACACTGCCGGACTCGCAGGCGTCAAGGCGCTCGACACCTCCATCTCGTCCATCAATGGCGAGAAGGGCGAGCTCGTGTACCGCGGCTACGAGATCGCCGACCTCGCGCTCAACGCCTCCTTCGAGGAAGTCGCCTTCCTGCTCTGGAACGGGGACCTCCCGACGCAGGCCCAACTCGACGAACAGAACCACCTGCTCCGTACGGAGCGCGCGATTCACCCGGACCTCCTGGATCATCTCCGGCACCACACGCCGGAGAACACCAACCCGATGGCGGCCCTCCGTACCGCCGTCTCCATGCTCGCCCACTACGACGAGGAAGCGGACGACATGAGCCGCGAGGCCAACGTCCGCAAGGCGATCCGACTCACGGCCAAGATGCCGACGGTCGTCGCCGCGTTTGATCGCATCCGGAAAGGCAAGGAGCCCGTTGCGCCCACGGGCGAGGGCAGCGCCGCAGCGGACTTCCTCACCATGCTCAACGGGCAGGCTCCTGGTCCCAGCGCAGAGGCCATCATGGACGCCGCCCTCGTGCTCCACGCCGAGCACGGCCTCAACGCCTCCACCTTCGCCTGCCGCGTCATAGGCGCGACGCTGAGCGACATGTACTCGGCCGTCACGGGCGCGCTCGGCGCGCTCAAGGGGCCCCTCCACGGTGGCGCCAACATCGAGGTGATGAAGATGCTCCTCGACATCGACGCGAAGGGCGCCAACACGACGGAGTACATCGACGGGATGCTCTCGCGCAAGGAGAAGGTGATGGGGATCGGGCACCGCGTCTACAAGGCGCTGGACCCCCGCGCGACCATCCTCCACGAGATGCTCGAAGACCTCTCAGATGAGAAGGGCGAGCGCAAGTGGATGGAGATGTCGGACGCCATCCGGCTCCACATCCTAGAGCAGAAGGGTCTCAACGCCAACGTGGACTTCTACTCCGCGAGCGTCTACTACCTCCTCGGTATCGAGACGGACCTCTACACGCCGATCTTCGCGCTCAGCCGCATCACCGGCTGGACGGCCCACCTCTTGGAGCAGTGGGACGACAACCGCCTCATCCGCCCACGCGCAGGCTACGACGGCCCGACGGGCCGGACGGTCCAGCCCATCGCGGAGCGATAGTCGACAAGGCGAACGCTTGCCGATCAGCGGGGCACGAGGCACGGGTCTCGCGCCCCGCGTTTGTTTCGCCCACCCGGTCCGCCTCGGTCGCTTCGCAAGCCCACCGAGGCGGAGCGGAGACCACGCGACAGACGGGGCTCCGTGCTACCTTGTCTGCCCGAGCCAACAGGCGGCTCGCACATACTTTCACTCCACACTGAAAACCCGCACGGGGCCTTTGTAGCTTCCCCGCACTCGCCTCTTCGTTCCCATGGCCACCGCCGTCCAAGACGCCCCGGGCACCCTCGCCTACACCCCCCAGCCCGTTCAGCCGTACAAGATCCGCGTCGGCATGTTCGCGTGGATGCTCCACCGGCTGACCGGTCTTGCGCTCGTGGGCTACCTCGTGACACACATCTGGGGCCTCAAGGCGATCACCAACGCCGAGGCGTACAACGCGCTCATCGCGACGTACCACGGGTGGTATTACAAGGTCGGCGAGTTCCTCTTGCTCGGCGCCGTGATCTACCACGCGCTCAACGGCATGCGGATCGTGCTGATCGACTTCGTGGGCTGGAGCCCGAACCACAAGCGGCTCTTCTGGTCGCTCGGCGCCCTCGCGGGCGTCCTCTTCGCAGTTGGCGGGTACCCCAGCCTCGCGGCCCTCTTCGATCACTTCGCGGGCTGACCGTGTGCCCCTCCCGCCTCGGTACCGAGGCGGGCCTCTTCGCGCCCCACGCCTTCCGCTCATGGCTACCAAGTACGGCCGCACCGCCCGATCCAGCGCGTTCCAGTGGTTTGTCCACCGGATCACGGGCACCTTCCTTGTCTTCCTGCTCATCACGCACTTCTGGGTCCAGCACTACGACCGGACCACGCGGAGCATCTCGAAGACCGTCGTCACGGCCGAGGTCGTCGCGCCGGAGTACTCCGATGAGGCCGCCGAGGCGGTCCGGCAGTTCAAGCTGCGCGAGGGACAGCTCTCCCCAGAGGCCCCACGAGTGGTCCCCGCCCAGGAAGGCGCGGACGCTCCCACGACGGCTCCCAACCCCACCTCGTACGAGGTGCTCATGCTCCGACTGGCCGACCCGGTCTACGCTGGGCTGTGGAAAGCCTTCAACTTGTTGTTCTTGGCCTTCGCGCTCCACCACGGCTTTTACGGCCTGAACAACATCATCACGGACTACGTGAGAAACGACATGGTTCGAGTGGGCCTATCGGCTCTTTCGTGGACCGTCGCGCTGGTGCTCTTTGTCATCGGTGCCTACTCCGTCATCGTCGCTGGCTTGTAACGGGCAGGGGCGCACCGCCCTCTCCCCATTCCTCCACCTCCCATGACCTTCACGCACGACATCGTCATCGTTGGCGCAGGCGGCGCCGGGCTCATGGCCGCGCTCTACGCCTCCGAAGGCGGCGCAGACGTCGCCGTTGTTTCCAAGCTCCACCCGCTCCGCTCGCACACGGGCGCCGCTCAGGGCGGTATCGGAGCCGCCCTTGGCAACGAAGAGGAAGACAACTGGCTCTGGCACGCCTTCGACACCACGAAGGGCTCGGACTACCTCGGCGACCAGGACGCCATCGAGCAGATGTGCAAGGACGCCCCGCGCACCATCATCGAGTTGGAGCACTACGGCGTCCCGTTCTCCCGCACGAAGGAGGGCAAGATTGCGCAGCGCCGGTTCGGCGGGCACACTCGCAACTTCGGCGAGGCGCCCGTCCGCCGCGCCTGCTACGCCGCCGACAGGACGGGCCACATGATCCTGCACACGCTCTACGAGCAGTGCGTCAAGAACAACGTCAACTTCTACGACGAGTACCAGGTCCTCGATCTCGTCCGCAACGATGAGGGCGCCGTCTCGGGATGCGTGGCCTACGAGATCCTCACAGGTGAGGTCCACACGTTCCACTCCAAGATCACCTGCTTCGCGACCGGCGGCTACGGACGCGCGTTCAAGACGACCTCCAACGCGCACG